>CACZPV010000156.1 GCA_902783065.1 uncultured Ruminococcus sp. | reverse complement strand
ATATTTATAGCGGAGTTAGCATCACTCGGTATAAAATCAGTCAGTATTGGGGGAAATGATTCTTCATTTATATCAGTAAGTTTTATTTTGCCTTTCAGAATTTCCTGTTTGAGTTTTGTTTTGGCATTTTCAAGTTCTTTTTCGGAACAGTCGGCAAGTGCATTCATTAGCTTGTCGGCTTTATCATGTTTTTGCTGTTCATCCAGAGTGCGGTCAATATACGTCCATGCGTAATTATATGACAGACCGCTGTTATTCAGTTGTTCAAAAGCGTTGTCCGTCACAAATCCAACGCAGAAATCAAGGGCGTTAAACATCAGATCCGTATTTTTTTTATACAGGGAAGTATAATCAGGAACAACAGAAAATCCTGTTACACGAAAATTCTTTCCTTCTATTTCGATGATGTCGCCTGTATTTATATTGTTATTATGTGCATAAAGCCTGTCAACGGAGATTTCATTATCGTTCTTTGGTATTGTTCCGCTGTACATTGTGATAAGATTGATTTCACTTCTGATTTTATAAATACGAATAATATGGTCATTTTTTAATGTTTTGTCTTTATAAAAAAGCTTATATAAATTTGCATCGTTTTTCCTTACAGTTTCCATCATGGAACTGTCTATTGGTTTATCAAGGATAAAATGTCCGTCTTCTGTCATATATGTATCATAGTTTTGTGAAAGACGATCGGCAAGACTGCCTGTAGCAATAAAATAACCGGAACAAAATCCGATGGTTAGTGTCAGAAAAAGAAACATGGCAATATGTTTTCCTATATTACGTTTAAGTTCCCGTGGGATACGTTTATAAAGAGGATTTTTCATCTTCCGATTCCTCCTTTTACCATTCGATTTCTTCAACAGGGGTGCGTTGTTCATTTTTCCGGTCGCTCCTCACTGTTCCGTCACGAAGCCTGATAACTCTGTCTGCCATAAGCTTAAGTGCATCATTGTGTGTTACCATGATGACTGTATTGCCGCAGGTCCGGTTGACTTCTTCAATCAGTTTAAGAATATCCTTTGATGTTTTATAATCAAGAGCACCTGTAGGTTCATCACACAACAATATTTCCGGACGTTTAACAATTGCTCTGCCTATAGATGTTCTTTGCTGCTGACCGCCCGAGAACTGATTGGGCATTTTGTTTTGGTGATCCCATAAACCGAGCATTTTTATAAGATCATCAATAGGCATTGGATCATCGCTTAAATATGCACCTACCTCTATATTTTCCCGTACAGTCAGATCAGGAACAAGATTATATGCCTGAAATATATAGCCAAGGTGTTTTCTTCTGTATTTTGACAACTGTTTTTCATTCATATCAGCGAGTTTTTCATTTCCAATATAAATTGCTCCCTCGTCAGCGGTTTCTATTCCTCCGATAATATTCAACAGTGTTGATTTGCCTGAGCCGGACGGTCCGAGAAGAACACATATACTGCCGCTTTCAATTTTGCAGCTTATACCTTTTAATACTTCATTTTTATTTTCACCGCTGCCGAAAGATTTACGTATATTTTCTATTCTAAGATGCATATTCTACCTCCTGATAAATAAAAATAAGGTGATGCTCAACAAATTAGATACATCTAACTGATTATACAACATATTTTATTATTTTTAAATAGTTTTATAATGAAACTTCCCACTTGTAACTACATTATTCAAAAAAGCTTATTATCAATCAGGAATTTTTTTTTGCCGCCCACAGCCGTATACAACAATCCCCCTTCCCGGTGGGAAGGGGGCAGGGGGATTGGCAAAGGAAACGCACCTGTCTGGTGATTTACTGAATGTAAAATGACGTTTCAGAATCAGGAAAAGCCATAGCTTTTATGGATTTTCTGATCCGATACACTATTTTTGTTTTTAATTCTCAGTTCTCTGAAAAAACGGCTGAGCAAAGAAGAACAATCTTCTGCCAATACACCTCCGACAGCTTCGGGTTTGTGATTATATGGAAGTTCAAAAAGACTTACTACCGACCGGACAGAACCTGCTTTTATATCTTCGCAGCCATATACAACCCGCTTGATGCGGGAATTAATAATGGCACCTGCACACATTGGACATGGTTCGAGAGTTACATACAGTTCACATTCCCAAAGCCGCCATCCTCCGAGTTTTTTACAAGCTTCATTAATTGCAGTGAGTTCCGCATGATAGAGGGCATTTTTACCGTATTCACGCCGGTTATATCCTCTGCCGACAATCTCATTATTTCTTACAACAACTGCTCCGATAGGTACTTCGTTTTCTGCATAGGCTTTTTCCGCTTCTGCCAGCGCCTTGCGCATCATCAATTCGTCACGACTGGTCATTTTATTTTTCCCCGCTTTTTTTCATGTACATATATAATTTGTATTCTGTACTATTATTGTTTTCTGCCTGTTTCATCCATGTACAGATTAATACGCCATACTTACGGAACAGCATATTCATGATATCGTCCATTACTGCCATGAGTAAACCGATCTGTTCTTTGGTATCACACAGAGGACCTTCATTTATATCGATAAAATCCAGTTTGACGCTCGGACGCAGAAACCCGGCTGCAATACGATCGTTGGTCATAAAGATATTGGTAAACCATACATATTTTTTTCTGTTAATGTTAGATTCGAGATTCAGCATGTGATCAAAATAATCTTCGTTAAAATATGATTCAAAAAGGAATTTTGATATTTTATGAACAAAATCTGTATTTACAACTTTGGAATAAAAGTCATTACCACGTATTATATCAGCTTCCAACAGTTTATTAATCATCATAGCCGGATCCTGAACGATGAAAGTTGCTCTCTTTTCATAAAGGGAAATATT
>CACZPV010000155.1 GCA_902783065.1 uncultured Ruminococcus sp. | reverse complement strand
CAATCGTTTTACACATATTTATGCAATATATAGTGTTTGTATAACTATAAACACTATATATTGTGTGACATCAATACCACTGTCTCCACATGAACAGTTCTGGGGAACATATCTACAGGAATTGCTTGTTGCACAATATATCCCTTTTCTTCAAAAAGCCTGACATCTCTTGACAAAGTTGCAGGATCGCAGGAAACATACACTACTCTTTTCGGCGATAATTCATTTATTGTGCCGATAAGAGAGCTTTCACATCCTTTTCTCGGTGGATCAACTATTATACAGTCTGCTTTAAGGTCCTCTGTTTTCAGTGTCTTTGCAGCTACTGCAGCATCCCCGCATATGAATCTTGAATTTTCTATACCGTTTCGCTGTGCGTTTTTCTTTGCATCCTCTACCGCCTGCGGAATGATCTCGACTCCGATCAGCGATTTAACCCTGTCAGCCATTGATAAACCTATCGTTCCTGTTCCGCAGTACATATCAAGAAGTGTTTCATGTTTTTTTAGTCCAGCGAGATCTGCTGCTATTCTGTACAGTTTTTCAGCCTGATCTCTGTTAACCTGATAGAACGAGAGCGGCGAAATTCTGAATTTCAACCCACAAAGTTCGTCAGTGATATATCCGTTTCCGTAAAGCACTCTGCTCTCTCTGCCTGTTATCACGTTGGTTTTTTCTTTATTAATATTTAAAACAACTGTTTTAAGATTGCTTAAATTACTTTTCAATTTTTTCACCAGTCGATTTTCACCTTTGATCTCATCTGCGTTTACCACAACACATACCATTAATTCATCTGTCTTTTCTGCATAGCGTAAATACAAATGACGAAGCACACCGCTATGGACTGTTTCATCGTAAACAGTAATTTTTTCATCATTTGCCCATTCCAGAAAAATATTAACTACTTTATTAAAAATCGGAGACTGCAAAGCACATTTATTCTGAGGAATAACTCTATGACTCCTCGAAGCAAAAAAACCTGCTCTGATTTTGCCGTTTTTATCTAACGTTAGCGGCAGCTGTGCCTTATTCCTGTATCCGTCTGCTCTGTCGGAACACACAATGGGCATAATCTTTTCTGATGAAACTCCTCCTATACGCGTCAGGGCATCTTTCACACGTTTTTGCTTGAACCGGAGTTCAGCTTCATAATTTATGTGACGAAACACGCATCCTCCGCACTTTTGAAATATCTCACAGTCAGAGATACATCTGTCCGCTGACGGATTGAGTATATTTTCTGCTTTACCGAAAGCATAGTTTTTAGCTGCTTTAAGTATTTTTATTTCAGCAATATCCCCTACGGCAGTGTTAGGCACAAAAACTGCCATTCCGTCAATTCTGCAAACTCCGCTGCCTTCAGTTGTATAATCAATTATTTCAGATTTATATATTTCATTTTTCTTCACAGTCATATAATTCTCTCCTATTTTTCACACCTGCTATAATAAGTCATTCCGGTTTTATCTTATCTAGGCTGCGTGAGTGCGCAGCACGATCGCAGCCGTTCCCTACAATTCCCTTCCCACTGTAAAAGGCAGGGAATGGGCAAAAGAAGCTCACCTGTCTGATGATTTCCTTAAGAAAAAAATCGCATTATAACAAGACTATCCGTTTCATTTGCAGGGCATGAACTATCAATATCCGATGTTCACATTATACCACACTTCAGCCATTCACGGCTACCCTTTTTCGCATTTATTCATAAGAACCCGTCAAGTGACCCGACAGCTCGGTAAGTGTAAAATTCTAGTTGGCAGCGGTGACTACGATCCGCAATGAATAAAAAAATCACATTTATAATCCGACGGTTCGCCGGTCGCCGGAAGAAAAATTTATTTGCTCAATACGGGAATTTATGATATAATCTATTTGTATCGGTATGTCTGCCGACAGAAATAATGAAAGGTGTGTATCGAAAATGAGTATGGGGAAAATACTTGTTGTTGATGACGATATAAATATCTGTGAACTGTTACGACTCTATATTGAAAAAGAGGGTTTTGAGGTTGTAATTGCCAATGACGGCGGTCAGGCAATCACTAAATTTAAAACTGAAAAACCTGATCTTGTGATGCTTGATATAATGCTTCCCGTTTTTGACGGCTGGCAGGTATGCCGTGAAATCAGAAAAACATCTCGCTGTCCGATTATTATGCTGACAGCAAAGGGAGAAGTATTTGATAAAGTGCTGGGACTTGAACTTGGTGCCGACGACTATGTTACAAAACCATTTGAAACAAAGGAAATTGTTGCCAGAATCAAGGCGGTTCTGAGGAGAGTGAACGATCAGGTTCCCGTTGTAGAAGCACAAACTTCTAAAAAGGAAGTAAGCTACGATAAATTGGTAATCAATCTGACTAACTATGAACTAAGGGTTAATAACGAGCAGATCGATACACCACCTAAAGAAATGGAACTTATTTACCACCTTGCCAGCAATCCAAACAGGGTATTTACAAGAGATCAGCTTCTTGATGAGGTATGGGGATTTGATTATTACGGAGATTCAAGAACAGTAGACGTTCATGTTAAACGTCTGAGAGAAAAATTAGAAGGCGTGTCGGATCAATGGGCTTTAAAAACCGTATGGGGAGTAGGTTATAAGTTTGAGGTTAAAGAATAAATTTTATGCCAGAAAATCATTATTCCGAAAATACATGAACGTCAGCGTACTGATTGTTTTTTTCAGTTTCTTTGTTCTGGGAACCATATTGACAGTTACCATTACAAATTACTGGTCTATGGAAAAACTTAATTTGCTGGACGAACGTGCAAAAAATGTTGCGGTATATATGCGGCCGTATATTGCAGTTAACGAACCGCTTGACCCAAGATATCATATTTCTGTCAAGCTGAATAATCCTGATGAGGTACAGCGCTTTCTGGCTTTTTTTGCTGGGGAGGTAAACGGTGATATTGCAATAGCCAATACCAGCGGTCAGACACAAATTGCGGTTAATACCGTGGACAGTCCAAATCGTCTTCCTACACTGGGTGAAAGATTCGAAGACGAAAGTTCTGCAGAAAACAGTAACAGTGAAAACAAGAATGACAATAACGAAAAAAAAACATCAGCATCCTATGAACAGGATGTTTTTGATGAAACAGCACCAGATGTCAGCAGGGTAACAGACAGTATTCCCCAGAATGCAAGGATTCCTTCGGATGTAATCAGTACTACGATCAATGAAGGAAAGTATTTTGCAAGAACCACACTTGACGGCATCTATAAAACAGAAAAATACGTCGCCGCTTATCCGATCTACTACAATGATGATCAGATTTGTGCAATTGTTATTGTTTCTACTGATACAAGCGATGTGTCAACCTTCACCGATATGGTGCTGAAAATATTTATTCTTTCAGCAATTGCCGCTCTTGGTGTTTCCTTCCTTGCTATCAGTATATTTTCTTATAATCTTGTTAAGCCGCTTAAACAAATGGCACAGGCTGCCAAACAGTTTGCAAAGGGCGATTTTACTGTCAGAGTAAGTGAAACAAGTAACGATGAAATCGGAGAACTTGCCGTTTCTTTTAATAATATGGCAGAATCCCTTTCTTCTGCTGAGGTCACGAGAAGAAGCTTTATTGCAAATGTATCTCATGAACTGAAAACACCGATGACAACGATTGCCGGCTTTATTGATGGTATACTGGATGGTACAATACCACCCGAAAAGAATAAGTATTATTTGCATATTATAAGTGATGAAGTCAGAAGACTCTCCCGTCTTGTAAAATCCATGCTGGATCTTTCAAGACTTGACAGTGGAGAATTAAAATTAAATTATAAAAATTTTGATCTTTTGTCTACACTTGTTACCATATTGATTACATTTGAGAGAGAAATTGACAAGAAAAACATAGAGATCAGAGGATTAGATACAATAAGCCCGAAAAAAATCAACGGCGATAAAGATCTGATTCACCAGATTGTATATAATCTGATTGAAAATGCTGTAAAATTTACCGACGAGGGCGGATATATTGAATTTGATATCAGTGAAAACAATATGAGAACAGATTTCAGCATTAAAAACAGCGGTACGGGTATTAAAAAATCAGAAATACCCCTTGTTTTTGAAAAATTCTACAAAACCGATAAATCCAGAAGTAAGGATAAGAAAGGACTTGGTCTGGGGCTTTATCTTGTCCGCAGTATTATCAGACTTCATGGCGGAGATATTTCGGCAGACAGTGTGTATGGAGAATATACAGAATTTAGGTTTTATATTCCTAAAAAACAGGAAAAATAAAAAGTTTCGTGTTAAGGCAGACTACATAAATGTCACTATTATATTGATTACAACACTAAACCATAGCTGACACTAATATTCGATAGAATACTTTAATATCTTTGGTGTTAATTTCCGCATAACGTCGTTATCGTCTCGTCGTCGCTCGCTGTGCTTGCTTAGAACGATCAAGTGTGACCGTTCTCGTGCTCGCGTTACGGCTCCTCCCCCCCATAACGCATTGCGTTATGGAGACCCCTGAAATGGTGTAAGACAAGCAGCGTCCTTTGACTTGTTCTGCGAAATTTACCACTCAAATCTATTTTATAGATTCTTATCGAATATTAGTATGAAAAAGGAGGAATTTGATTTGACTGATAAAAATAACGGATATCAGAATATGCCGCAGAATAACGGTCAGGAAATGAATAATCCAAATGGTTATTATACAAGGCCTGTTCAGCCACCGTATCCTCAGCAGTACTATATGTATAACGGCTACGGTGCTATGCCGCCGCAGCCGCCAAAAGGTTCCAAAGGAAAAATTGCCCTGATATGCTGCATTTTAGCTGTAGTACTGACTGCAGCGGGAATCCTGATTTTTGTGGTTGGCTCGGGAGTAAGATCAAGTGCAGATAAAGAGGATGTACCGCCTGACGGCAGCCGTGTAGAATCAAGTTTCGGAGCAAGTTCAGATATTAAAGATGCCCCTTCCGCAGAGGCAAATCCTGATGGTCCGCAGCTTTCAGCCACGGAAACACCGGAGTACAGTTCTTCAGAAACAACTGTAGCGACACAGGTATACCAAAAGGCATCTGACTCAGTTGTATGTATAACCTCCTATGATCAGAACGGGGATTATATTACATCTGCCGAAGGAGAAGGTTCGGGAATTATTCTTACAGAAGACGGCTATATTGCAACAAACAGCCATGTGGTTAATGACAGCAAAAAAACAGGTGTCATGGTAAGTCTGCGTGATGACAGACAATATCTGGGCACTATTATCGGAATTGATAAAAAAACAGATCTTGCAGTGATCAAAATAGACGAAAAAGGGTTAAAACCTGCGGAGTTTGCAGATTCCGATAAGCTGACGATCGGAGAACTGTCATTTGCGCTTGGTAATCCGGGCGGATCGGAGTTTGCCAATTCTCTTACGAAGGGCACTGTTTCTGCTCTTAACCGTGTTTTATCGGGCAGCATCCATACAAAGTATATCCAGACAGATGCGGCTATTAATCCGGGAAATTCAGGCGGAGCGCTTCTGAATGAATTTGGTCAGGTTAT
>CACZPV010000154.1 GCA_902783065.1 uncultured Ruminococcus sp. | reverse complement strand
TTCCATCTTACTCTCTTTCCCTTGATGAGCAGAATATTGCGTTGTGATTATGTACAAGATATAATCAGTAGTTTATCAAAAATCTATCTATGCCGCCGTTTTTTTAAAAAAGGTTTGAATAACCGAAAAAACTATTTTATAATAAGCATTATAAGAGCAATCTGAATCCGTGAATTCCGGTATTGATGATCATAAGTGCAGTTATAATGCGATATTTTATGCAGTATTTGACATTTTGGAAATCAACCGACAGGTTCGGTTCTTTCCGGATAAGATGAACCCCCGAGGATCTTTTATAATACATTGAATCAGCTTTACGGATTCATGTGTAAATCAATTCGGTAATATATACGATCTGCTATTCGTCAGAATTGTTTTAGGAGAGTTTTTATGGCAAATGAAAATAACAATCTAAACCGTGAATCCGTCCAAAGGATTCAGGACGCTGCCAAAGCAATTAAAGAAAAGCGTATGCTGGAAGCCCAGAAGATTGCTGATCAAAATGCGAAAATGAGCGAGCCTATCCCCTCCCCTCCGTCTGAAAGACATTCGGAACTTTCAAATGATTCAGCTTCTCAGACCGGAATATCCGATGAGGATCAGGTAGTATTTTATAATCATCAGAATACTGATCAGACTGACAGAGCCTATCAGTCAGCTGCATCGCCTGTTCCGCAGCAAAATGAAGTAATACCGGGTAGTATACCGAAAATCAACACGTCTTCTGACAAAACGGAGGACGGCTTTGTTGATATATCTCCTGCTGCTGCCGGCAAGAAAATCAAGTCCGATGAAAACATCTCAGGTACTTATTCTTATACAAACCATGTACAAACCAATAATGCCAACAAAAGGAAAAAGCCAATGAAAAGAATCATATTAAGTGTTATATCCTGTATTGCTGCCGTATTGATGCTTGTTTCCGGCACCGGATGCGTGATAATGTATTCATATCTGAGCAGTGTCAATTATCAGGCAATTGATACCGATATGGACACTGTCAAAAAAAATAACAATGAAAACTCCTCTGCAAACCAGAATTCTGTACAGACAACAAACACCTATGAGGGAAAACTGATGAACGATAAACAGATTCTCAATATTCTTCTGATCGGTGCTGACACACGTAAGGGACAAGATAAAGGTAATTCTGATACCATGATCCTGCTTTCAGTCGATACTAAAAACAAAAAACTGAAACTGCTGTCCTTTATGCGAGATACATGGGTTGCCATTCCCGGTTACGAGGATAATAAACTGAATGCATCTTTCACCTATGGCGGTGCAGAATTGACAGTAAAAACTGTACAGGCTAACTACGGTATCCAGATCGATCGCTATGCAATTGTTGATTTCAAAAGCTTCAGAAAGATAATTGATAAGCTGGGCGGTATTGATATTGAGCTTACGCAGGAAGAAGTGGATTATATCGACTGGCAGTGTTGGGTCAATAATCAGGTAGATACCCGCAACGAACTTAATGCCTACAGCTACACATATACTCCTAATAAAGACGGTACAGAAGTTGCAATGGTGCATCTGAACGGCAGACAGGCACTCTGGCATGCAAGAAACAGAGGTGAAGACGGTATTTGCAGCGGTGACGACTATGTAAGAACTTTGCGTCAGAGAAATGTAATCAGTATTATGATTAATAAAATTAAAAAATCTGATTCCGCTACACTGCTAAATACACTTTCGGAAATCGGCTCCATGATTACAACAAATCTGAAATCTTCTGAGATCATCTCTCTGGCACAAAATATCACCAAATATCTTAAATATGATATCGTATCTCAATCAGCACCTGATTCCTCCACAATTAATATTGATTACTATTATTCCGACTACTATGAACATCCAACCTATGTATACGGTGATTTTGTGGATTCGATCGTTATTGCGGACTGGCAGGATTTTCGCTCTAAAATAGCAAATTTCGTTTTCCAGAACGAGAACAAACTGAAAAAAGACGAGGAACAACCGACAGAATAATCTCATATCCTATGGTGGCAAGCCTATATGATCACATAACTACAGCCGATACAAAATTATCCCGCCGTCAACTGCGGCGGGATAACGTTATTCAAAAAGGAAGTGACTAAAATGAGCGACAATAATATTTACAGTGACAGCACAAGAATGAATTACGGAGATGGTTTTTCTGATGATGATGCACCTGCATATGTTGCAGTACCCCAAAACGGCGGACGTATTCCTGTTCCCGGAAATAATCCATATCCCCCTCAGAATATGGGACAATATCCCATCAAAAAGAAGAAGAACAAGGTAAAACTGTTTTTTAAAGTATTGCTGATTATTATATTGATTCTATGCCTGACAATTGGAATCTATATTGTGCTTGTTCTGGGAAGAATCCACTATACCAATGAACATCCCGATCATTCTATTGCAGAGGATGCCGGAATTACTCTTAAAGAAGAAAGCAGTGTTGCCAATATTCTGCTGTTCGGCGAAGATAACCATAAGGACGGTGAATACGGCAGAGCTGATTCCATTATTCTTTTGAGTATTGATAAAAATAATGGTCAGCTTAAGCAAACCTCTTTTATGCGTGATATATATGTTACAATACCACAGCATGGTGAAGATAAACTGAATGCAGCATATTCTATAGGAGGTCCAAAGCTTGCCTGTGAAACGATCGAATATAATTTCGGTCTGAAAATAGACAACTATATGATAATAGATTTCAACAGCTTCACTGATATAGTTGATTCCCTCGGCGGAATTGATCTGGAACTCACCTACAACGAAATCTCCTACATCAACTGGCAATCTTACCGAAATCACCAGACAGATAACGAGAATGAGCTGAATAAAGACGAATACGAATATTACGAAGATAAAGACGGCTACAGTGTCGCACTGGTTCATCTTAACGGCAGACAGGCACTATGGTATGCACGTGACAGGGATAGTGCAGGATCAGATTTTGACCGTACTCAGCGTCAGAGAATTGTTATAAACACCATATTTTCAAGATTGAAAAGTTCTAATCCTTTAACTTTGGCAGGAACCGTGTTTTCCGTTTCCGGATATCTTTCTACAAATATGGACCCTGTTACACTAACCGGAAAAGGATTTGAAATCCTTCCTGCTCTTGGTTACGATAAAAAGGAACATCGTGTTCCTACAGATGACAATTATTATGACGATTATTACAGTCAGAGCGGTCAGGTTCTTGTCATAAGTGATACCGAACTTGAAAAAAGCAGACTATATGAATTTATCTACAAAGCTGCGTAAAAACACATACTGTATATAATAAAGGGACTCCATGAACGGAGCCCCTTCTTTTCATTTCTTTTTTCTTAACATATTAATCAGAATTAGTATGAATTACCAAGTCCGACGTGCAAGAATTTCTCCATTTATCCGAAATATACTGTTTCTTCTTCCGGCTTCTTTGCCGGCTTTACTTCCTTTACATATAGCATCGGACCAACCTCGCCGTTGAACATAGGATCCTTGACTGCCTTTACATCGGCAGTTACATAATACCAGCCCTTGTTTTTGACACTGTCAGCTCTTTTCCAGTTACACATAAATCCGACATACTGGATATCCTCTGCACAACAGGTCATAGCAAATCTTCCGCCGACAAAACAGCCTTTCGGTAACCGGGGACTTCTGGCAGTAAGTGCCTTGAACCTGATCGTTTTTCCATCATAATTCTTAGTATTTTCCATTGCATCCATATACAGAAGTCCGAAATCATCGTCCTGAACATCTATAACTTCTGCATCCATATCATACGGCAGAGGATCCACAATATCATCGTTTTCCATCGTTCCGTCCTCGTATTCGTATACGATCGCTGTCCTGCGGCTGACCTGTCTGACCAGAGAATGGAGCGGCATTTTATCAACATCTGCTTTACAGCGGTTGAAAAATACCACTTCTGCACTATTAAGTTTATCGTAAACAAGCTGACGCATATTGTTGTTATATGACAATATAGAATTGGCATCGGCAAACATCATTATCTGATAAATCTGCCAGTTTCTCGGAAGCACCATTCCCAGCTCCTGCAGTGTCCACATTCCGTTATATTCGATCATAACACGTTCTGCGCTGCTTTTTTTCAGACTGTCGTTAAGGAATTTCTGCGTCAGATTTTCCTTGCCGTCGGCAATTACTACCGTAACGTTATCCCCGCCCTTGTATTTTGACGTATCCAGCTCCTCGTCGCCGTCTTCAAACAAAATACAAAGTGTTTTTTCACCGCTCTGAAATCGTTCATCGCAAAGTGTATCGTGAATAAATTTTGTCTTTCCACCGTCAAGGAATCCCAAAAATAAATATACCGGTATTTCTGCCATAAACATTCACTCTTGCAAAATGCCATATGCGTTTTTGCAATTCTCCTTTCTCTTTTCATATACAGCTGATTGTAAAAGTCTGAAATATCTTTGCCCATACGGTTTTTGATCTCACAAATTTTACAATTATTCTCCGCTGTAATCCGTCATTTTCTTCGACTAAGCATCGAAAATGACTGCTTTTTTATTTTCGAAGCGGAGTTTGTTCCGCCTGCGGCGGCACAAACCCTCGCCTTTTTACAATCGGCTACTTTTTCATACAGCCTATCACAAAAAACAGTAAAGAATTTGTCAATGCAGCTTAAAAAATAATTCAAACATATTTTTCTCTGAATTGACTTTTTACACTCCGAAAAGACTTTTTAATTCACCCTCATTAAGTTTAGAGCCAATCACACAAATTCTTCCCGTATAATCTGCTGCTCCCGTTCTGACATCGATTTCTTCGGGAACAAAATCATAATGAATCCATGCACCGTCTTTGCATGCCACTATACCCTTAGCACGAAGAATGGTGCCGTATTTCTCACTGTCAGAGAATGCTGAGAGAATTGCTTTTATCTCATCAATAGTATACTTCTTTGCTGTTTCCACACCCCAGCTTGTGAATACCTCATCGGCATGGTGATGGTGGTGGTGTCCGTGTTCATGATCATGACGATGCTCGTGATCGTGGTCATGACAATGGCACTCCTCACCGTCTTCATGATGATGGTGTTCATGGTCATGATCGTGATGATGTTCGTGATCGTGGTCATGACAATGGCACTCCTCACCGTCTTCATGATGATGATGTTCTTCTGACTTTACATCATCAACAGTAAGCAAAGCTTTTCCATCTGTAGCAGAAAGAATCTGTTTGCCTGTCAGTTCATCCCACGGTGTTGTAACGACAGAAGCCTTAGTATTATGCTCCCTGATCAGTTCAAGTGCCTTTGTAAGCTTTTCATCAGATACGTTCTGTGTACGGCTGAGAATAATAGTGCTGGCAAATTCAATCTGGTTGTTATAAAATTCACCAAAGTTTTTCATATAGCTTTTTACCTTAGAAGCGTCGGCAACAGTGATAAAACTGTTAAGCTTTACTTCATCACTTGCGACACTTTTTACAGCATTGATAACATCAGACAGCTTACCAACGCCCGATGGCTCAATAAGGATTCTGTCCGGATGATACTGTTCAAGCACCTTAGTAAGTGCCTCTCTGAAATCGCCGACAAGAGAACAGCAAATACATCCGGAATTCATTTCATTTATCTGGATTCCTGCTTCTTTCAAAAAGCCACCGTCAATGCCAATTTCACCAAACTCATTTTCAATCAGGACAAGCTGTTCGTTCTCGTATCCCTCTTTAATAAGCTTTTTTATCAATGTAGTTTTTCCTGCTCCCAGAAAACCTGAAAAAATATCAATTCTTGTCATAGTTTTTTCTCCTTTTTTCTATAATTAGGATCATTTATCATCCGACCATTATTATACAACTTTCGTTCTCAAAATACAAGTAATAACCTTTAAAATTCACTTGAATAGCATAATATCAAATTCACGGATTCAGATATTTACTGAGACTTGCTCAGATTTCAGTGAATTTATATCACTTTAACATCATTTGACAGTAATCATCTGTTATTCCGGTGTCTGGAAATATTCTAACTTATAGTTTCGTAAACTGATTTCGTAAACTTCCATAATTTTTTGTATAAAAAATAAGAAATTTTCGATAAAACAGTTGCAATTTCAAATAAATTTGTGTAAAATGTATATAGATGATTTAATACCGTGGCATTTTGCACAATTTGTAACAGTATTATATTGATATCCGGAAAAACCAAATGATAAATATTATAAAGTGAGGGAACAAAATATGTCTAACAGATTGTTTCAGGGAGTTATTCATCAGATGAAAGATGCTATCGACAGAACAATCGGAGTAATAGATGAAACTTCAGTTGTCATTGCCTGCAGCGAGCTTGGTAAGATAGGAGAGGTTAACGAACATATTACTTCCGAAATGCTTACTTCGGCTGCTCCGTTTGTGCTCAACGGCTATACATACAAATCTTTCGGCAGTAACCCAAGAAGCGAGTATGCTGTTTTTGTTGCCGGCAACGATTATGCTGCTCAGAAATATGCGGCTATTCTGTCTATTTCTCTTGGCAGCATCAAGCAGTACTATGACGAAAAGTATGACAGGGGTAATTTTATCAAAAATGTAATCCTCGATAATATCCTCCCCGGTGACATTTATCTGAAATCAAGAGAGCTGAAGTTCAATTCCGATGTAACAAGAGTTTGTATGCTTATCAAGATTTCAGCAAAAACGGACATTTCAGCGTATGATGTTATCCAGAATCTCTTCCCGGATAAGTCCAAGGATTTTGTCATTAATATAAACGAAACCGATATTGCACTTGTTAAAGAAATTAAACAGGATATTGAATCAAAGGATCTTGAAAAGCTTGCAAGTTCGATTGTTGACACGCTTTCGGGTGAGTTCTATACTCACGGTGTAATCGGTATCGGTACTCCCGTTACCGGAATAAAGGATCTGGCAAGATCCTTTAAAGAAGCTCAGGTTGCACTGGAAGTCGGTAAAGTATTCGATACTGAACGTGCAATCGTAAGCTATGATAAGCTTGGCATTGCAAGACTGATCTATCAGCTGCCAACTACCCTCTGTGATATGTTCCTGAAAGAAGTATTCAAAAGAGGATCGATCGAATCACTGGATCAGGAAACTCTCTTTACCATTCAACGTTTCTTTGAAAACAATCTGAATGTTTCTGAAACTTCCAGAAAGCTGTTTGTACACAGAAATACATTGGTATACAGACTTGAAAAAATCAAAAAACTGACAGGTCTTGATCTGAGAGAGTTTGAAGATGCAATTATATTCAAAGTTGCCCTGATGGTTAAAAAGTATCTGTCGTCCAATCCTATTAAATACTGATGATGTACTTGTGTGATCTGTAATATTCAGATCACACATTTTTTCTGCTTGAAGCCATCCGAAAGGTACGCTTATTTCTCCCACCACTGTCCCTTTTCACTTGGAATGGACAGATTGCATGGACGGCTGCGCATGCCCGCATATAAGAAAATACCACCTACACAGTTAAAATTGTCAAATTGCCGAAAATCACGTTTTTATTTGACGAATGGAAATATATATTATATAATATAAAGTACAATAAATAAGTGCGTAATAAGAAGCCAATGTGCTTCTGCTTGTTTTTTAAGCAGAAAGGCTTGTTTTTTAAGCAGAAAGTTTGAATAGAAAAATAATTGTGTATCTGTCGAAATACTGAGTAATCATTCGTGGATACACGTTCATATATCTTGAAATATCTCGTCGGAACAATGCGGGATGAAGAAAGGATGTATTAATTTTATGATTCATTTGAAAAATGTTTCAAAAGTATACTCCAACGGTACAGAAGCATTGAAAAATGTCAGCCTTGATATTGAACAGGGCGAATTCGTATTTATAGTAGGTTCATCCGGTGCCGGAAAAAGTACATTTCTGAAATTATTGATCCATGAGGAAAAGGCTACTTTCGGAAAGGTAACCGTAAACGGATATGACCTTATGAAAATAAAAAATCGTAAGGTTCCATATCTGCGCCGTACAATGGGAATCGTTTTCCAGGATTTTCGACTTATCGAAAAAATGAATGTATATGATAATATTGCATTCGCAATGAGAGCAATAGGCGCACCCGAAAAATCTATTAAAAAACGTGTAAAATATGTTATTGCTGTAGTCGGTCTTGAGGGAAAAGAAAGATGCCGTCCGAGTGAGCTTTCCGGTGGTGAACAGCAGCGTGTAAGTTTAGCAAGAGCGCTCGTTAATAATCCCGAAATGATTATCGCAGACGAGCCTACCGGTAATATCGATCCCAAGATGTCTTTCGAAATTATGAAGCGGCTGGTCGATATCAATAAAAAAGGTACAACGGTGATCATCGTTACACATGAACATGATCTTGTCCGGGCTTTCGGCGGGAGAGTTATCACCATAAACGGAGGAGAAATCATAGAAGATAAAATCATTCCGGCTGAATTTGATACCACCGAAAACAGTGAATCTGAATATACGGATATTCTCGCTGCAGTGGATTCTCAGAATACCGGCCAAGCGGAAGAAACAACCGTTTCAGATCATCGGAAAGAAGAGGATGAATAACATGAAATTTCACAGCAGCAGCTATCTTGTTAAAGAAGGCCTGAAAAACATCTGGAATAACCGTATGATGTCGCTTGCTTCTATTGTCGTTCTGGTTTCCTGTCTTATAATCACAGGTGCAGCAATACTGATTTCGGTAAATGTTACTAGCCTGATCTCCGGCATTGGTGATGATAACCAAGTCAATGTATTCCTTGACTATGAAATGTCAGATATAGATGCTATTAAGCTGGGTACAGAGATTAAAAAAATAGACAATGTAGATGACTGTGAGTATTATTCCAAAGACGATGCTATTAAAGAATATAAAACGAAACTTGGTAATCTGTATGACAGTATGCAGGGTGATGAAAACCCTCTCGGTAATGTATATAAAGTAAGACTGAAGGATCTTTCTGATTACAAACATACCATTAGCGAGATTAAGAGAATTGATGGGGTTATGTCTGTCAGCGACCGTGGAGATATAGCACGAACTCTGACAAAACTTAATTACTTCGTGTCTATTGTCGGATTCTGGATTGTTATAATACTCGGTGTTGTAACCCTGTTTATCATTTCCAATACAATCAAAATGACTATGTACTCACGCCGTTTTGAAATCAGTATTATGAAATCTGTAGGTGCTACGAATACTTTTGTGCGGATTCCCTTTATAATTGAAGCTATGGCAATAGGTCTGATTGCAGGTCTGATATCTTCGGTTGCTTTGATTGCTATTTATAACCCTATCAGAGATAATGCCAGCAAAATGATCGCATTGATCGGAACTTCTACTATTCCACTCTCGGATATATGGGGGAACATTCTGCTTGGCTTTTCGGGAGCAGGTATACTGATCGGTGCATTGGGAGGTTTTATTTCAATTACAAAGTATCTGAAAAAAGAAGGAGGAGAGATCCTTGGCTGGTAAACTAAGATTGAAAAAATGTCTTTGTATTTTTACTGCTCTTCTGGCTGCTGCCATGATGGTAATGCCAAATGCACTCGCTTTTGATACGGAACAGAATCAGGCTCAGCACAGCCAGCTGGAACAGGAAAACAGACAAAAACAAAATGAACTTGTACAAACAAATATGACGATTAAGGAAAAGGAAGAATACAGCCAGAAACTACAAAAACAAATATCCGATCTTTCGAAGAAAATACAGCAAAGCAATACTAAAATAAAAGAACTTAACGTTCAGATTGATGAAAAACAGGTTCTTATTGATGCTAAATTAGACCAGATTCAGGACAGACTTGATATCCTTAGGAAAAGACTCCGCTCTATCTATACAGCCGGAGATATTTCTTCTTTGGAGATTATTCTGCAGGTAAAGGATTTCAGTGACTGTATCGATAAAATGGAATTGGTACAGAGCATTTCTGAATATGACAATAAGCTCATTCAGGGACTACAGGCAGAAATGTCCGTTATAAGTGATGACCAGCAGAAATTGAAAGATGACAAGCAAAAGGTTGAAAACGAGAAAAAACAGCTTGAAGATAACAAGAAAAAAGTCAATACTCTTTCTGCGGATAACCAGAAGCTTATTGAAGAATTGAAAAAAACTAAAAATACCAAACAAGAAGAAATCAAAGAAAATCAAAACAAACAAAGAGAACTTGAAAATGCACTTGCCAAATATAATGCTGAAAAAGCTGCCGAACTGAAAGCCAAAAGAATTCAACAGGAACAACTGGCAAAACAGCGGGAACTTCAGGCACAGGCCGCTGCCAAGGCAAGGGCAAACTCAGGCAATAATACAACGAATAATTCGGCATCAGCAAAAAATAATACGAGTACAAACCAAAATAATTCGTCCTCCGGCGGCGAAAACAATACGGAGGAAATTCTGGTCGAATCTAATGGCAGCTATGTATGGCCATGCCCCGGTCATACCAATCTTACTTCCACCTTTGAAGAATGGAGAGGCGCTGAAAACCATGGTGCATTGGATATTGCTGACGGAAGTGTCTACGGTGCTGCTGTAGTTGCCTGCTGGAACGGTACCGTAATTCAGACAAACACGACCTGTACTCACGATTACGGCAAATCCTCAAGCTGCGGCTGCGGCGGAGGATACGGTAATTATGTTATGATAGATCACGGCGGCGGAAAAGTATCTATATATGGTCATCTTTGCGAGGTAGTCGCTGAACCTGGTCAGGAAGTAACAGCAGGCCAGCTGATAGGTTATGTAGGTTCTACCGGTTATTCCACAGGTCCTCATCTCCATTTTGAAATGCAGCAGGACGGTGTACGTTACGATCCTCTTATCGAATACTGATATTTTGCGTTCTCTTTTTAATTCTGCCGATAGCCGTAAACTTATCTCACCGAATACGGTCAACCTCTTTGACAGAACAATCCGGTTAGGGCAGGATGCAAAATAATTCATTTTCTTGTTTTTGCTTAATGAAATTATGCTTTGACGGTACTTCTGTCAAAAACGCAAAGGTCAGTGAATCGCAAAAAATTCACTGACCTTGTTTTTCTTTCAAAAGGTAATAAAAAATATGAAAAATATTATTTTTTACAGTACTCCGGCTTTTGGACATATTAATCCTGCAATGCCTATTATTCATTCACTTGTAAAAAAAGGATATCATGTAATCTTTTATTCTTCAAAAGAATTTCAGGATGCTGCCGAAAATTGCGGCGCTGAATTCCGGGAATATAATTTTGTTGATATAGTTCTGGATACACAGGTAGGCAGCCATATTCCGGAACTGACTGCTTTGATTCTCCGGTTTACTGAAAACAGTCTTGACAGGCTTATTGAAGAAGCAAAGAAACTGTCACCTGTTCTCATACTGCATGATACACTTGCATTCTGGGGCAGAGCTTCAGCACAAACAGTCGGAATCAGAGCTGTATCAGTTAATACACTTATTACTGTACGCAATGTTTTCGGAAAATCATTCTGGATGTATACTTTGCAATTTTCAGGAAGCAGCATAAAGGAAATACGATATCTGCCACAGATACTGAAATCCCGCAAAAACATCAGAACAAAGTATAATATTCATCATATGGATATTTTAGGTATCCTTATGAATGATGAAAACTTCAATATTTATACCTTTCCCCGCCTGATGCACCCGGATGGCAAAAAATTCGGTGATGATTGCTTTTTTCTCGGTCCATCAGCTTTACTGAGAAATACAAACACTAAAAGTACAGATAATATTTATAATCAGCCTCTCGTTTATGTTTCTCTTGGCACTGTTTTTAACGGAAGTGACCGTTTCTGGGAACAGATTTTCAGCGAATTTGACGATACAGAATATTCTGTACTTATTTCCTGCGGAAAGCAATATAATAAACTTGTTCAAAGAAGTATTCCTCAGAATATTACAGTTAAATCTTATGTCAATCAGCGTAAGGTGCTTGAAAGTGCTGTTTTGTTTATAACAGCAGGCGGAATGAATAGTATCTGTGAAGCCGCTGCATCAGGAGTACCTTGTCTGCTGTGTCCGCAGCAGGGGGAACAGTTAATTACAGCAAAAATGTTTGAAAAAGTCGGACTTGGAAAAGTTTACAATCATAAAAAAAGTATCAAGCATCAGGCCGATCAATTAATCAGAGAATGGACACCGGATCGGGATATGATCAGTTGTTTTAATACGATCAGGCTTGAAGAACTGACAGAAAAATTATGCTGATATAAAGAACA
>CACZPV010000153.1 GCA_902783065.1 uncultured Ruminococcus sp. | reverse complement strand
GTATCACCGATACGGATATCCTTTTCCGCAATAAATTCGGAATTGTGCAGGGTTGCGCGGCTGACGGTTGTTCCGGCAAGTGTAATTGGTGCAAAGATAGCAGTAGGAGTAAGGACTCCTGTTCTGCCGACATTGACTTCTACATCAAGCAGTTCTGTTTTCTTTTCTT
Source organism: uncultured Ruminococcus sp. (assembly GCA_902783065.1). GTDB lineage: Bacteria > Bacillota > Clostridia > Oscillospirales > Acutalibacteraceae > UBA1213. The sequence continues at coordinate 2,921 of CACZPV010000153.1, read as the reverse complement.
CAGGGGGATATTTATACGCTTCTGCCCATTTCGGGAATTTTGAAGTGCTTCCAAGTACGTCACGCTGAGCAAAGCTGTCAACTTTAACAACAGCACCGTCAATCTGGAAGGAAAGCTCACCCCTCATATTACCGATTTCATCAATTTTTTCAAGAACCTCCTTAGCATTGTCGCAGACATGATAAAAAGGAAGCACAGTAAATCCAAGTTCTTTAAGATATTCAAGTGATTGTTGATGGCTTGTAATTGTTTCGCCTTCAATTTGCTGTACGTTAAAAACAAAAATATCCAGCTTGCGTGATTTTGTTATTTCTGAATTTTTCTGCCTTAAAGAGCCTGCAGCGGCATTACGTGGATTTTTAAAGGTTTTTTCTTCTTTTTCTTCCTGTAATGCAGTGAGTTCGTTAAAGCTTTTAATTGACATGTAGACTTCACCCCTGACTTCCAGATATGGAACAGGTCGGTTCAGCTTCATCGGGAGAGATTGAATAGTTTTCATATTATCGGTTATATCTTCACCAACATTTCCGTCACCTCGTGTAGATCCCCGTACAAAAATACCGTTGCGGTATTCCGCTGAAACGGAAAGCCCGTCAATTTTCGGTTCTACAACAAATCTGGGGTTATCCACGCTTTCTGTGATACGGTTTTCAAATTCTATAATCTCCTGCGGTGAAAACGAATCATGCAGACTTTCCATCGGAACGACATGTTCTACCGGAGAAAATTTTTCTGCGGCATTTCCGCCCACACGCTGTGTAGGCGAATCGGGTGTGATCAGATCAGGGTATTCGTTTTCGATGCTTTCCAGTTCACGCAACATCATATCATACTCATAATCGCTGATCTCAGGAGCGTCCTCATTGTAATATTTTGTATTATGGTACAGGATTTTCGAGCGCAATTCTTCTGCTTTTGCTTTTATTTCATTAATATCCATTTAATATCCTCCCGCAATTATATTTTCGTAAGTGTCTGCAAATCAAGCTGCCCGACAGAATAATTTTTAGGATGTTTATTTATCCTCCTACTGTCTGGGCAAAACCAACAATCAGCGGCATTGTCACCACCGACAACAGGGTAGACAGGGTTACAAGGTTAACTGACAATCCGGCATCGTTATCAAATTTTGCTGCAAACATAGTTGTTGCTGCTGCAGCAGGAGCAGAAGCAGCAATAACGCAGGTGATCAGAACAGTTCCTCTGATTCCGCAAAGCATCATTCCGCCGAACGCAAGAACAGGCACCACAATCAGACGGAACAGCACACAGATGAATCCTTTACCGTCTTTAAAAGCTTCGGTGATTTTAGATTTTGAAAGGTAATATCCAATTACCATCATAGGCAGAGGGGTATTGAGATTTGCCATAAAGGTAATCGGTTTTGTAATAATTTCCGGGACAGGCAGCGAGGTAAAAAAGATTACTATACCGACTGCCATACCGATAATACACGGATTGAGCAAAATTTTTTTTACAGATACAGACTTCCCATCGCCGCTTGAAAGCCATACGCCGAATGTCCACATTACAATATTGAATACGACAATATAGACTGCACCGAAAAAAACACCGTCCGAACCGAGGATTGCCTGCTGCATAGGCAGCGACATATACCCGCAATTGGAGAAAATAAGTGCAAAACGGTAAACCCTGTTTTTTTCAGGAATCTTGTCATGAAATACAATCATCGCAATGATAATTGACATAAGATGAATACACAATGCGGCAGCGCCGGAAGTCAGCAGACCTCCAAGCATTTCGCTGTTATATGGTCGTATAAAGTTTTGTACAATAACACATGGGCACACAATGTAAAGTACTATATCCGTAATAGATTTGACTGCTTTTTCGTTCAGTATTTTTGTTTTGCCGCAAAGAAATCCGAGTGCTATCAAAATAAACAGTTCAAGTACCTGTGTTCCTACAGTAATAAAATTTTCCAACATCCTTATTTCCTCCGGCACATTATAACCGATTCTTAAAGTCTTTATAGCTAAAATGTTTAATCAGCTTTGGATTGCCGTCTGCTTTCAGAAGAAAAATTGACGGCAGCGGCATACCGTTAAATGTATTATTTTTAACAATCGAATACATTGCCATGTCGGTAAATACTAATTTATCGCCTGTTTTCAGTGGTTTGGCAAAAGAATAATCTCCAATAATATCACCGGCAAGGCAGGTAGGTCCTCCAAGCCTGTAGGTATAAGGCAGAATCCCGGCATCATCTGAACCGACAATCAGCGGGCGATAGGGCATTTCCAGTACATCCGGCATATGACAAGCTGCTGATGTATCGACAATAGCAATATTCATTCCATTTTTGGTAAGATCCAGCACAGTAGTAACCAGAAAGCCTGCATCAATTGCTACGGCTTCTCCAGGTTCGAGATAAACCTGTACATCATATTTTTTCTTGATATAGTTAACAATATCAATCAGCAGATCGACATTGTAATCCGGTTTGGTAATATGGTGACCGCCGCCGAAATTAAGCCATTTCATTTTATATAGATATTTCCCGAATTTTTTTTCAATAATTTGAATGGTGCGTTCCAGCGTTTCAGCACCCTGTTCACACATAGTGTGGAAATGCAGACCATCTATGCCTTCAAGTTCATTTTCCTCAAAGTTATCAAGAGTAATACCAAGCCGTGAGTTTCTGAAACAGGGATTATAGATATCAGTTTTAATCTCGCTGTATTCAGGATTGATTCTCAGACCAAACTGTACATTACATTCTGAAGGAATCATTTGTCTGAAATGTTTCCATTGGGAGAATGAATTAAATACAATGTGATCGCATATTGTGAGCAGTTCCTTAAAATCATCATCTTTATAAGCCGGAGAGAATACATGTACCTGACGGTTTCCCATTTCTTCATGTGCGAGTTTTGCCTCAAAATTGCCGCTAGCCGTTG
>CACZPV010000152.1 GCA_902783065.1 uncultured Ruminococcus sp. | reverse complement strand
GATCGTACCTATGCGCCAGTAGCTCAGCCGGATAGAGTGACTGGCTACGAACCAGTAGGTCGGGGGTTCGAGTCCCTCCCGGCGCGTTTATATTGAGTACAGGCAAGAAAACACACGGTTTTCTTGCCTGTTGCTTTATTATATTTTGAAATATGTGCATCTGACCTGACCATTGGAGAGGAGAACTGTTGTGGCATCGCTTTTTAAAGTACCGATTACAGAACTTAAAAAAGTCGGAAAAAAGAAAGCTGAGCTTTTTGCCCGGCTTAATATATTCAGTGTTGGCGATCTGCTGCGGTTTTATCCGCGTACTTATGAAGACTGGAGAAACCCTTATTCAATAGCACAGGCACCTGAAAACACCGTATGCTGTGTAGGAGGATATATTGAAAAAACAAATCCTCCTGCAAGAATAAGGGGTGGTATGACCATCCTCAAAGTTATTGTTTGCGATGGAAAAGACAGAATGACCGTTACCTTTTTTAATCAGCATTATCTTTATGAAAAATTCGCCGACGGCGGAGAATTTCTTTTTTACGGTATAATAAAACATAACGGACATTTTTATGAAATGAGTTCTCCTACCGTATCTGATGTTAATAAAGCAGGAATCCACCCTGTTTATCCTCAGACGGCGGGACTTCCAAGCCGTCATATCGAAGAAGCAGCCATTCAGGCTATAAGAATGCTGCCTGAAAAAATGAATGACCCGATACCAACTTCCATTCTTGAAAAAAACGGATTGTGCAGCCTTGATTATGCCATACGCAATATTCACTTTCCAAAACAGCTTGAGGATGCAGAAAATGCAAGAAAACGACTTTCTTTTGAAGAACTTCTGATATTGCAGCTTGGAATGGCAAGACTTAAGGGCGGAAGACAAACTGCTGCTGAAATTTCTCATAGAATCCGCAATGATTATACGGAAGAATTTTTTTCACTTCTTCCCTTTGTTCCGACAGGCGCACAAAAAAGAGCTGTCAGCGAATGTATTTTTGACATGACAAACGAAAATTGTGCGATGAATCGGTTAGTACAAGGCGATGTCGGCTCAGGCAAAACTGCTGTTGCTGCTGCTGTATGCTATACAGCTATAAAAAATGGAATGCAGTGCGCTTTTATGGCACCAACTGAAATACTTGCAGTACAGCATTATAATTCTTTAACAGAACTTTTAGGCGAATGCGGAATTACCATTTCGCTCCTTACCGGATCTGTTCGTGCATCTCAGAAAAAGAAAATCTATGCTGCTCTTGAAAATGGTGAAATTGACCTGCTGATTGGTACACATGCTCTTATTTCTGACAATGTGAATTTTAAAGATCTCGGTCTTGTCATAACAGATGAACAGCATCGTTTCGGTGTGGCACAAAGATCGGCACTGATCTCAAAAGGGAAAAGTCCACATATTATGGTTATGTCAGCAACACCGATTCCGAGAACTCTTGCGCTGATGATTTTCGGTGATCTGGATCTTTCTGTGCTTGACGAATTGCCGCCCGGAAGGCAAAAGGTAGATACTTTTCTGATTGACAGTGCCAAAAGATTTCGTGCCTACGGTTTTCTGAAAAAACATATTGATGAAGGTCAGCAGTGCTACATTGTTTGCCCGCTTGTAGGTCAGAGCGAAATGGAACTGGAATCAGCAGAAGAATATGCTGAAAAACTACATTCAACTGTTTTGCGGGACTGCCGAATTGGCTTGCTGCACGGAAAGATGAAACCGAAGGAAAAAGAGATAATAATGCAGGAATTCTCCCAAGGAAAGATTGATATTCTTGTGTCTACGACAGTAATTGAAGTAGGTGTAGACGTCCCCAATGCAACAATTATGTTTATTGAAAACGCGGAACGATTCGGACTTTCTCAGCTTCATCAGCTAAGGGGGCGGGTAGGACGCGGAAAAGATAAGTCCTATTGTATTCTTGTATCTGACCATCAAAATGAAACTACCAGACAGCGCCTTTATGTCATGTGCAAGACAAATGACGGATTTAAAATAGCAGATGAAGATCTGCGGCTGCGTGGTCCGGGTGATTTTTTTGGTGCAAGACAACACGGTCTGCCGGAACTGAAAATAGCCAATATGTCAAGTATGGAAATATTAGAACAGACACAGCAGGCTGCAGCAGATATTTTGCATGATGATCCTTTGCTTGAAAAACAGGAACATCGTGGACTGTATTTTGAAACCCGACGTCTTTTCGCCAAAACCGGCAGTGATCAGCTTCAGTAATAAAAAAGAATTTATACTAATATTCAATAAGAAGCTTTAATTAGATTTGAGCGGTAAATTTCACAGAACAAGGCGAGGAAAGGGATACGCTACCGCTTGCCTGAATTATGCAAAGGAAATTGCACTTGCCGCAGGGTGCTATAAGATAATGCTGCTTACCGGTTCAAAAAGAGAAACACATTGAACTTCTATAAAAAAGCAGGCTATAACTGTACTGATAAAACATCTTTTATTCAATGGTTGTGATCGTATACGAGGATCTACTAAAAATAATAAAATATGAAAATCGATACCGTGATGATCTGATCTTTATGGTATTAGAAGCCAAAAACGCACTTGGCAGAGTCCCCACTCTGAATGACGACTTGCTTGATCTCGATAGCTTCTATTTTAATAGGGGCGATATGTTCTGGATCGCATTAGATGATAATGACAGAGTTATCGGTTGTATAGGCTGTAATTTGCTTTCCGACGGCGAAGCAGTACTTCATCGACTGTATATCAAGTACAACATCAAAAGGCAGGGACTCGGAACAAAGTTGTTGAATACAGCCGAAAACTTCGCAAGAGAGAATGGCAGGAATGTCATGAAGGTGCATCTCGGTGAAAGGATAACATATTTTGAATCAAGACATTTTTACCCGAAACATGGATATGAATTTATTGACGATGACCATATAAAAAAGGACCTGTGATCTATTACAGCAGGTATTTTTATGTTCTTCGCAAATATCTATTAACCGAACGGTTTATGCAGGAAAGTCTGCAATTTATAGGCTCGTCAGTTTTAGAGAATGTGAAGTTGAGTAAAATGTAAAAAAAGTATTTTAAATCTGAAACAAATGGTGTATAATAAATAATGGTTACTTTCGGAATATTTGCAGTCATGCTTATATTTTGTATATGTCCAGCAGATTGATGATTATTCCCAAACGAAGTACATATCAGTCTTATGCCAGCCGCCGATGTTCCTTGATACGTTATGCGGTCTGTAACAAAAATTAAAGGAAAAAAGCTGATCATTTGGAAAACAGCGAATTTTTGATGCATATAAGCTTAATATCTTTCAGAAAGTAAGGATATCAGCAAAAAAGTGCAAAACAGTTGCCTTGCAGATACTATTAACGATCAGCTTAAATCCAAGGAAAGATGAAGGAGAAGAAAATGGTAAGACAAAAACTATTGGTCATTAATCCCGAAGGTCTTCACCTCAGACCTGCAGGAATTTTTGCACAGGAAATGGATCGGTTTGAGTGTGAAATCTTTATCCAGCATCAGGGCAGCAAAGTCAATGCTAAAAGCTTATTGAGTATACTCACTGCATGTATAAAATGCGGCAGCGAAATTAACATTGAATGTGACGGGATAGATGAGCTGGACGCAATGAACAGAGCAATTGAACTTATAAATTCGGGTTTTGAAGGATTATAAAATTCGGAGTGATAATATATGATAAAAGGAACAGGTGCATCCGGCGGTATCGGTATCGGTACTGTAAAAGTAATTAAGGTTCAAAAGCCTGTATTCGAGAGAAGAAGGATAAGGGAACCGGAAAAAGAACTCGACAAGCTGAAAAAAGCTATATCGGGTTTTACCGCAGAAACAGAAAAACTTGCTGCAAAGGTAGAAAAAGAAGCCGGAAAAAAAGAAGCAGAAATCCTTCGGGGACATCTTTTGATACTCAGGGATCCTGTTCTGACTGCGGAAATTGAAAAGCTTATCAGAGGCGGTGAATGTGCTGAGGCTGCTGTGGAACAAATCTGCAATATGTTTATAAGCGTCTTTTCCGCAAGGGATGATGAACTGACAAAACAGCGTGCTGCCGATATGGAAGATCTGAAATCCAGACTTATTCATCATCTTCTCGGTCTTGATGTAATAAAACTTTCACCTCTGCCCCCGGGAACCGTAATTTGTGCCAGAGAACTGACACCGAGTATGACGGCAGGAATGGATAAGAAAAACGTTGCAGGTTTCATTACCGAAAAGGGCGGCGAAACTTCTCATTGTGCTATTATTGCCAGGGCTTTGGAGATACCGGCTGTTCTGGGCGCAGAAGGTATTATGTCAGCTGTAAAGGACGGTCAGAGAGTTATACTTAACGGCGACAGCGGAGAAGTTATTTTATCTCCGAAAGCAGAAACGCTTCGCAGATATGTGTTGGAAAAAGAAAATTATGACCAGCGTAAGGAACTTCTGAAAAATTACAGAGGAAAAGAAACACTCACTGCCGACGGTGACAGATTATCTGTTTTATGCAATATTGGAAATTCTGACGATGCGGATAAAGTGATTGCCGGAGATGGGGAAGGGATCGGACTGTTCCGGACTGAATTTATGTTTATGGACCGGGATACGGCACCCGATGAACAGGAACAATTTGAAGTCTATCGTGAAGCGGCACTGAAAATGGCAGGTAAACCCGTTGTCATTCGTACACTGGATATCGGCGGCGACAAAGATGTTTCCTATCTGGAAATTAACGAAGAAGAAAACCCGTTTCTTGGTCAAAGAGCTATCAGATACTGTATGGCTCATCCCGATATTTTGCATCAGCAGCTTCGGGCAATACTGAGGGCTTCCGCCTATGGTAATATCAAAATACTGATTCCTATGATTGCTGATATGACAGAACTGCGGTTTGTTAAAAAAATGACCGAGAAAATAAAAAAAGAGCTTTCTGAGGACGATATACCATTTGACGAGCATATTAAAACAGGTGTTATGATTGAAACACCGTCAGCTTGTATGATTGCTGATCTTCTGGCTGATGAAGCGGACTTTTTCAGTATCGGCACCAATGATCTTATTCAGTATATGATGGCAGCTGACAGGGGAAACTCTGATGTTTCCTACTTGTACTCCGTATTCAAGCCATCTGTACTCAGAGCAATTCAGCATACAATACAATGTGCTGTAGATAAAGGGATTACTGTAGAAATGTGTGGGGAAGCTGCTGCCAATAAACTGATCACTCCGCTGCTGATCTCATTCGGGCTTGAAAAGTTCAGCGTCAGTCCGTCTTCTGTTTTGAATATCAGAAAGGAAATTTCGCGGTACACAAAACCAGAAGCTGATAAAATTACCGCACGGGTAATGAAAATGTCAACTGCCGAGGAAATCAAGAAATATCTTACCCGTAAAACAGGAACAAAAGAATAACATATACATAATCTGCGAAGTTGACTTGATGAAAAATAAAAGACCTGACATGGTTTTATATTATTCAGGCTGCGGGCGTGCTGCACACACCTGCAGCCGTTTTTGCACACTCTCCCTTACCACCGGTAAGCAATGACGTCAACTTATAGTTTATCCTTCACTGACTTACGGCAGAGAGGTAAGTTTCTCCGCACTGCTGCAGCCCTTGATTTGGCTGGTATTTGTTCTGTCTGTATCAGGTTCAACGATTTTAAGTCTTGAAATTTGCAGACGGTTAATTTT
>CACZPV010000151.1 GCA_902783065.1 uncultured Ruminococcus sp. | reverse complement strand
ATTTTTCTTTTAGTGCGGGGTTTGTGCCGCCTTTTTACAATCGTCTGTTTTTAATATTAGCTGGCAGTGAATATTTTTATACAAGCCGATCACTCCGATCCGGACATAAGTAAATCTTGTCCCGATCGGAGTGTGTCAAGCTGCGAAACCCCCGTAAAATATCAACAGCTAAACCAATATTAAATTATTCAGCCCATGCACCCTTTGTAAACTGCCACTGATCATATGTGTATTCAATCGCAGCCGGGAACTCATGAGTTTCAGGACCTGTTTCATCTGTGTGGATAAGGTAGGTACTGGAATCCGGGAACTTAACTGTAAACTTAACAGTATATAGTCCATCGCCGTCCATCTTAATGTTAGCACCATAGTGCGGACCGTCAGAAGCAGCCATTGGCATGAAAGTACCTTCACTTACCTTTGCTTTTGTATCGTTCTTTGTAACTTCATAGTTAACGGTGAGATAAGGAACCCAGTCGCCTGTACCGTAACCAAGTCCGTTCTTTAATGCAGAAACATCAAGTTCAAGGTGACAGTCATAATCTTCTGCTTTATAGCCGCCTGTCATGTCAACCGGCTGGAAATAAACAGCATTGAGGTTAAGAAACTCTTTTTCTACACCTGAGAAAATTTCTACCTCAGTAAAACCAAGATCCTCACCGCCGCCTTCGTTTCCGCCATCTTCACTTGATGCCTCTGCATCCTGTGAAGTAGCTGTATTAACTGCACTCGGAGTATCATCCTGCGCTGTGCTGCTCTCATTGGAATTTCCGCAGGCAGCCATGCTTACAACAAGCATTGCAGCACAGAGAACTGTTGCCATAAGTTTGATATACTTTTTCATTGTCTTTTTCCTCCTGATTTCATTATTTAGGAATATCTTATACTAGCATCAAACAAAAATGAAGAAAAACATATTCCACCAATTAATCCGATATTAGAAGATTTCCTTGTATATTATTATTGTTGTCAATAAAACTGATCTGATTTACGGGATCCGACCAGGTTATTGTGATGTTATACCGTTTCTTTTACATCATTATTTTCCAACTCAGAATCTTCGCCGGATGAATTTGAAACGGACTTTTTTCTGATCGCCAGGATAAATGTAATCACCGTTATCACCAGAAGAATCAGCTGTGGTGCTAAAGTTATCCACGTGGGATAAATGCCGAAGAACGCAAGCATATCATTTCCTGACATCCACGAAAGTGAAGGAATGGTCGCAGCAAGCTTTTGTACCCATCCCCCTATTGATTCTGCCAATCCGCCATCGAGGAATAACTCCCATATACCGGATCCAAGAAAGGCAATCGACATAACTGCCATTAAAATGCTTGTCGCCATAAAAAATGGTTTAAGCGGTATCCTGACACCGAACACTCGAATCAATACAAAGATCAAGGCAACTGCTGCCAATCCGGCAATAATACCTCCGAATACAGCAAGGAAACCGTTGTCCATGGAATCAGCTCTTGAAAAATACTGCTGACAGAACAGGATTACCTCTGCACCCTCACGAAATACTGCCAGAAAAGCTGTAGCACCGAGAGCAAACATTTTTTCCGCAGAACCTTTAACCTTTCCTGAAATATAATTAGTCCATGCTTCTGATTCTGCTTTTGAAACCATCCAGTTTGACACATAAATCAATACTGCTACTGCAAGAAGTGCTGTTACACCTTCCGTGATTTCCTGTGGAATTGAGTTTCCGGCATTGCTTGAAATAGAATAAAGAATCACAGCCATCGCAACACTTGCTGCCAGTGCCAACACCGAACCGCCATAAACAAAAAGAGTTCCTTTTTTATTTCCGGTTTTAATCAGATAAGCGATCATTGCACCGACAATCAATATTGCTTCCAGACCCTCTCGAAGAATAATTCCAAATACAGCACCGAATGTTGCCCAAGCTAGTACCCCGCTATCAGCTGATTCAGTAGTGGTATAACCAAACAGTTCATCAAGTGTATTTGCATCTTCTCGAAGCATTGCAACAAGCTTATTAACCTCTGCACGAACATTTTCAGCACTTTCACCGTTATTAACTGCTTTTTTCATTGTGGAAAACTGAAGTTCCACTTCCGTTACTCTTGCACCGGAAATATATCCCATAACAGTCTTTTCATATCCGGATGTTTCGTACCAAAAACCATACGAATTAGTAAAAGGTTTATAATATCCTTCATCACCATCTTTTTTGGCTCCGCTTTCATAACGTCTGAGTCCTTCTTCAAGTAGATTAGAAATCTGATCTGTAATATCGTTATAAGTAATTGTTTTGTTTCTATCAGGATTTTCAGCTGCAACATATTTCTTATATGAAAGATAATAATCAGCTGTTTCAGCATTTCCCGCTGCGTAAGAGCTAATTGAAAATATTCCTGAAACTGCAAACATAACCATTAATAAATATATCATCAGCTTATAATTTCTTATTCTCATTTAATTACATCCTTTTTATCAGATAAGACGTATTTTACTATAGTTAATCTGAATTAATTATAGTTAGTTTTATTTAACCTTATTAATTGTAACACATAATTTTTATGTTGTCAATAGTTTTATCTATTTAACTAAAAATAAAAATTTTTT
>CACZPV010000150.1 GCA_902783065.1 uncultured Ruminococcus sp. | reverse complement strand
TGTTTTTAGCTTTCATTTGCTTGACACTGTTTTTTGATAATGGTATAATGTAGGATAGTATTAAATTCCGACAGAATTGTTGATGCGAAAAATATGCTTACTGCCTGAATTCAGTATTTGTATTTTTGTTCGGATTAAATTCGGAAAAGATACAGGTGTCGGCAGAATTGTTTTAGGATGTACACTATCATCTTAGCTTAAATAAATATTTCTCAATGTCTGACAATTGGTCGCTAAAAAAATCAGGAGGGGATATTGATGATTAGCGGCGCAGAAATTATGGTTAAATGTTTGCAGGAAGAAAATGTGTCCGTTGTATTCGGCTATCCCGGGGCGGTCATCTGTCCCTTTTTTGACTATCTTTATAAGACGGATATTAAAGCAGTTCTTGTACGTCAGGAACAAAATGCTGCCCATAGCGCAAGCGGCTATGCCCGTGCACTTTCCAAAGTCGGTGTGTGCGTTGCTACGTCGGGACCCGGCGCACTTAACCTTATTACCGGTATTGCAACTGCGTATATGGATTCGATTCCGCTGGTATGTATTACCGGACAGGTAAAAAGCGATGTGCTGGGACGTGATGTTTTTCAGGAAGCTGATATTACAGGGGCCTGTGAATCTTTCGTAAAACACAGCTATCTTGTCAAAGATACAGCACAGCTTCCCAGAATTTTTAAGGAAGCTTTTCATATTGCGTCTACCGGACGTCCCGGTCCTGTACTGATTGACGTTCCTGTTGATGTACAGACCGCTGAAATAGATGAATTTGTCTATCCGGAAAAAGTTAATATAATAGGCTATAAGCCCAGTGTCAAGGGGCATCCGATGCAGATCAAAAGAGCACTTGACATGATTGCTGAATCAAAACGTCCTGTTATCTGTGCAGGAGGCGGTGTGCTTAGTTCGGGTGCAAAACCTAAACTCAGAGAGTTTTCCGAAAAAACAGGAATACCGGTAGTATCTACTATGATGGGAATTGGTGTTATGCCAAGCGATGATCCGCTGTATGTCGGTATGCTTGGCAGCCATGGCAGAAAAGCAGCTAATGTTACTATTCATAATGCCGATCTGGTAATCCTGTGCGGTGCAAGAGTCGGCGACAGAGCAGTTGCCTCACCTGATCAGGTAGTGGAACATGCTAATGTTATCCATATCGATATTGACCCTGCCGAAATCGGTAAAAATATGAAAACTACTGTTCCGATTGTAGGTGATATGAAAAATGTTCTTTCCCAGATGCTCAGAGATGTAGATTATACTGCTCCGGATGACTGGAAACAGCAGATCGAAGAATGGAAAATAGAATTTCATCAGGAACCGGTTGCTATTGACGGTTTTGTAGAACCCAAAAGCTTTATTGCAAAACTTTCTAAAATGGTTAAACCAAAAGCAATAATGGTGGCAGATGTAGGACAGAATCAGATATGGTGTGCCAATAATTACCGTATTAAAGACGGACGCTTTTTTACTTCCGGCGGTATGGGAACTATGGGTTATTCCGTACCGGCAGCAGCAGGCGCAAAAATTGCACGCCCGAACAGAGATGTCATTGCAGTGTGCGGCGATGGTTCGTTCCAGATGTCCATGAACGAACTGGCTACTATCGCACAGGAAGGCATTAATGTTAAAATTATTGTCATGAGAAATACTGTACTCGGAATGGTACACGAGCTGCAGGATCTTCATTACGGCAGCCGATATGCGGTGACTGAACTGGATGCAATACCTGATTTTGTACGGCTGGCACAGGCTTACGGCATTGATTCGGCTATGGCATCAAGCAATGAGGAAGCCGAAAGCATAGCAAAAACCATGCTGAAAAGTGATAAACCTTTTGTGCTTGTGTGCAATGTAAGTCCTAAAACATCGTCAAGATAAGGAGGAGGAGAGAATATGAAATATACACTTTCCGTTCTTGTAGAAAACCACCCCGGTGTACTGTCAAAGGTATCCGGACTGTTTTCAAGAAGAGCCTTCAATATTGACAGTTTAGCCGTGGGCGTTACCGAGGATCCTACCATTTCAAGAATGACAATCGTGGCAGACGGTGACGAATATGTTATAGAACAGCTTGAGAAACAGCTGAACAAGGTTATTCCAGTTATCAAGGTGCGTACCTATACCGAGGGAGATTATATAAGCAGAGAGCTGTCACTTATTAAAGTTAACAGCCCCACAAATAAAAGGCTCGACATAATGAAAATTGCCGAACTTATGGATGCTAAGATCGTGGATGTTTCGGTCAATACTATGACACTGCAGTTTGCAGATACACTGGAACGATTTGAAACCTTATGCGATCTGCTTAAACCGTATGGTATTCGTGAGATCGTCAGAACAGGAACTGTCGCAATCGAGAAAGATTCTGTTCTGTCAAGAAAATGATCTGACGGATTCATAATATACATCTGTAATCAGATCAGAATGTACGCAGGATAAAACAACAGGCTTGATTATGCGTTGTTTTCTTTTTTCAGCCCGCTGCTAACGGGACGTAAAAAGAAAACAGCTCCACAGAAGTCAGTGTTTACCCCTTATCGTCTGTCTGATAACAGTACATATTTTCAATTTATTATTGGAGGTCTTTATAATGCCAAAAATCTACTATCAGCCCGACTGCGATATCAACGTACTGAAGGACAAAACTGTTGCAATTATCGGTTACGGCAGCCAGGGACATGCTCATGCACTTAACCTTCGTGACAGCGGTGTAAACGTTATCATCGGTCTTTATGAAGGAAGCAAGAGATGGAACCACGTCAAGGAACTTGGCTTTGAGGTTTATACAACCGCTGAAGCTACAAAGAAAGCTGACGTAATCATGATTCTTACTCCCGATGAAAAACAGGCTGCAATCTTCAAAAACGATATCGAGCCTAATCTCACAGAGGGAAAAGCAATTGCTTTTGCTCATGGTTTCAATATTCATTTCAAGCAGATTGTTCCTCCGTCAAATGTTGACGTATTCATGATTGCTCCTAAAGCTCCAGGTCACACTGTACGTTCCGAATACGTTGAAGGCAAAGGTACTCCGGCTCTCGTAGCTGTATATCAGGATGCTTCCGGCAAATGCCTTGATATCGCTCTCGCTTATGGCGCAGGTATCGGTGCCGCTCGTGCTGCTGTTATGGAAACAACTTTCAGAATTGAAACAGAAACTGACCTCTTTGGCGAGCAGGCTGTTCTTTGCGGCGGTGTTACAGCCCTGATGCAGGCTGGTTTTGAAACTCTTGTTGAAGCAGGATATGCACCTGAAAACGCATATTTTGAATGTATTCATGAAATGAAGCTCATCGTAGACCTGATTTATTCCGGCGGATTCTCCATGATGAGATATTCTATCTCCGATACAGCTGAATTTGGTGATTACGAAACAGGTAAGAGAATCATCACTCCTGAAACTAAGGCAGAGATGAAGAAAGTTCTCGCAGAAATTCAGGACGGTACTTTTGCTTCCAAGTGGATCGCTGAAAACAAGAACGGCAGAGCACACTTCAATGCAATGCGTTCTCTCAAGGCTGAACATCAGCTTGAGCAGGTCGGCAAGGAGATCCGTAAAATGTATTCATGGAACGAAACCGACGATAAGTACGCTGACTAAGTTCCAACACGGACAAACATGATAATAATATGGAGAACCATAAGATAGCAGAGCTGTCTTGTGGTTCTCCTGTTTTTTATGCTAATTTTTGTTCCGAAAGAAGTATTGATTCATGATTAAAGATTCAGTTTTTTTAGGAAGGGGCGGCGTGCCGCCGCTGTCAATTTAATTCCCACAGCTATTTAGGTTTAAACATTATCACAGTCGTCAACTTTCTCGGTTCAGTATAAGTTGAATTATTAAAAATTAAAGTTCAGTTTCTTTAGGAAGGGTTTCCCCCGGAAAAATGTATTTTAGCGGCGGCTCAATAGAAAATTTAAATAATCTATATAAAAATTTCATTAAAAATCAGAAATATGTATTGAATATTTCCGTAAAATGGATTATAATAAAAACAGTTATGATTGTTGCTAATAGTGGAATCATTAAATATAACAGATCAGGAGGAAAACTATGAGAAAAATATTATTTGTCGCTTCCGAATGTTATCCTTTCGTGAAAACAGGCGGTTTAGCTGATGTTGTTGGTGCACTCCCGAAAATGATTAATAAGGATGAATTTGACGTCAGAGTCATCGTTCCTAAGTATATGTGTATTCCATGGGAATACAGACAGCATTTTCAATACATAACCAGCTTTTATATGGATCTCGGTCATATTCAGGAACATAAATATGTCGGTATCATGATGTATGAGTTTGAGGGAATTAAATATTACTTTATAGATAATGAAGGATATTTTGGCGGAGATTCTCCCTATGGCGATATCAAATGGGATATTGAAAAGTTCACTTACTTCAGTAAGGCAGCTCTGGCAATACTTCCTGTCATTGATTTTAAACCCGATATAATTCACTGCCACGACTGGCAGGCAGCTCTGGTTCCGGTGTTCCTCAGAACACTGTTCAAGGATAACGGCTTCTTCTGGGGCATTAAAACTATAATGACAATCCATAATCTTAAGTTTCAGGGTATCTGGGATCTTAAACTGTTCCGCTATCTGACCGGTTTCCCGGAGTATGTCTTCTCCTCTCAGAATATGGAATATTTTAAAGACGGTAATATGCTTAAGGCGGGTATTGTTTTCTCAGATTATGTAACAACCGTAAGCGATACTTATGCTGGAGAAATTCAGATGCCTTATTATGGCGAGGGTCTGGACGGCTTGATGCGGCATAAAAACTATGCTCTCTGCGGTATCGTTAACGGTATTGATTATAATGTTTATAATCCCGAACATGATATTCAGATCTTTGAACATTATACAGCTCAGTCTATCAGCGATAAAAAAGTTATGAACAAAAGAGGTCTTCAGGAAGAACTCGGACTTCCTGTGGATGACAATAAATTTATGATCGCAATTATTTCCCGATTGACTGACCAGAAGAGTCTGGATCTTGTTAACTATGCAATTGAAAGAATTACGGATGAGCATACTCAGTTCGTTGTTCTTGGTACCGGTGAACAGGAATACGAAAATACCTTTAAGTATTATCAGTATAAATATCCTGAAAGAGTTTCAGCTAATATTTTCTACTCTGATAACAGAGCGCATAAGCTTTATGCTGCTGCTGATGCTATGCTGATGCCGTCAAGGTTTGAACCGTGCGGTCTGACACAGTTGATTGCCCTCAGATACGGCACTGTACCGATCGTAAGAGAAACAGGCGGCTTGCGTGATACCGTTCAACCGTATAACTGGTACGACAATACTGGTACAGGTTTCACTTTTGCTAATTACAATGCGGAGGAAATGCTTAATGCTATCAACTATGCAAAAACTGTTTATTTCACACAGCGTGACCGCTGGGATGAAATCGCAGCAAGAGGCATGAGAATGGATTATTCTTGGGCAAGATCCGCTAAACGCTATGAAGAACTGTATTATAACCTCACCAATTGGTGGTGATAATCGGGTTATTTTCTTAAAAAATCGCAGTCCTGCTGAATTGGCATGACTGCTATTTTTTTATACTAATTTTCTGATAGAAATATTATCTGAATTTGCGAGGAACAAATCAAAAAACAAAAACGAAGTATTAATGGTATATTTCACTGAGGTTGTCTGTTTTTTTATCAGGTCAGTATTACATTTCAAGAATTTTTGCAATTACCGTATTGGAAACCAAAAAACCCTTCTCACTGAGAGAAATACCGGATGACCGCAGATCAACAAGTCCGATGCCTGCAAGCTTACGGCCTTGCTCTAGGTATTTTTCCGGAAAAGGATATCCGAATCGTTTTCTGAACATTCCGAAATCAATTCCCTCTTTCAGCCTGAGTGCCAGCATAATATATTCTGCTTCATCTCCCCCGTTTCCATCATCAGTTTTCTCGCATGTATAAAAGCTTTTAAGCTTTCTCGGAGTATAAAAACGTTTACCTTCCATAAAAGAATGTGCAGAAGGTCCGAATCCAAGATATTCCTCGTCGTGCCAGTATTGCAGATTATGACGTCCTTCATACCCTTCCTTACAGAAATTTGATATTTCATAATGCACATAACCATTTTGCCTCATCAGTTCACACAGATATTCATAATAATCTGCCGCCTCATCTTCATCAGGAAGATTCAGACATTTTTTTTGACGGGCAAACACCGTATTTGGTTCGATCTTAAGAATGTAGGCAGAAATATGTACTGCATTATGTTTTACACAAAAATCAACAGATTTTCTCAGACTCTCTTTCGTCTGTCCGGGAATTGCCAGCATCAGATCCAACGAAATATTATTAAATCCCGACTTTTGCGCACTAACAATACATTTTGATGCCTGAGTACTGTTGTGCAGCCTGCCGAGCATTTTCAGTTCATCATCATTTGCAGATTGAAGCCCGAAAGAAATACGGTTTACTCCCGTTAACTTCAACATTGTAAAATCAAAATCATTTTTGGAAGGATTCACCTCAACGGTGATTTCTGCTCTTTCAACTTTAAGAAAAAAATTCCGTTTTACAGCTTCAATAATTTTTCCTATTCTTTCAGCACCGAGCAGACTTGGCGTACCTCCGCCAAAATACAGAGTATCTGCAATATATTCTTTTGCATAAGGTGACGTGCTGATCCTGGAAATCATCTGATCAGTGTATTCATCATACAATTGATCCGTACCCAATCTTGAATAAAAGTCGCAGTACGGACATTTTTTTTCGCAAAAAGGGATATGAATATAGATTCCGATATTTTTCATAGCTTATTTCTCTGAATAATATAAATTTCCTATACAATACTGAACATAAGCAATACCATATTACATATGTCAACAGTGACTTCATCCCCACTCTACATTTTTGAATTTTTATGAAGAATGGATAATGTTTCGATAAACATAGTTACAAGTGATGCAATAAACAGACCCACGTCAATGCAAGAAAAAACAGTAAAAGTTGTTTCCAGTTCTTCATAAGTAGGTTTATCTTTCAACACTGCAAAACACACAAAGCTGCTGAGTTCGTGAGAATTCATTACATCTGCGATTGCGTTGTCAATCGAAAACGTTGTGAATACAAAAAAAATCAATACTACAAGGATAGATCCGGCAACTATCGGTACTCTTGGCTTATTTATAAAGGTTATTGCGGCAGCTGACAGAATTACTGCCGCCGAAATAATAATAAAGATCGGATTAATCATAATTTCACTTTCCGTTTATTTTAATAGATAATATATGTTCACTACATCCTGCCCGTCAGGTAAGACATTGTACATCTGAAATTTTTCTTTAGATATTTCTATAGTAAAACAATCTCTGAATTTAGATGTTTATGCCGCATTTTTAATATCATTGCTTTCAGGAAGAACGGGACAGAAAACGCTTACAAAACTCCCTTTTGAACCAAAGCCGCTGTTTTTAATACAGCAATCTGTGTTTTAGCATCGGGAATCTCATTATTCAGAACCATTTCTGCTGCCTGTGAAAGGGGGATTTTTTCCACATTAAGAAACTCACCGTCGTCAAGCTGCTGCTGCTCATAATGATCTATTTTACAGAAATAAAGGTGAATAATCTCTCCGCAATATCCGGGTGAAGGATATACTTTTCCAAGAGTCATATACTCTCTGCCAACTGCACCTGTTTCTTCAAGCAATTCACGCTTACCATTTTCCAACGGAGTTTGTCCTTTTTCCAGCTTGCCTGCGGGCAGTTCGAGAACAATCTCTTTATACGGATAACGGAACTGTCTGACAAAAAGAAGTTCATTTTTTTCGGTCAGTGCTGCGATACAGACCCCTCCGTTATGACCTACGACTTCTCTTTTTGCGGTCTGACCATCTTCCAGTTCTACCTCATCCAGCATAACATGGATTACTTTTCCTTCAAATATACTTTCACTTTTCATTGTTTTTTCGCAAAGCTTCATGAGATTCCTCCGCAATTTTTTTACATACAGTTTTACAAGATAATATCAAGTTCTGATAATACAATAATAGTATATAACATTTTTTCCCCGATGTAAAGAGGCGTATATATTGATTTTCTTATACCGGCGAGCCAGCGAGCTGCCGTGTTTACTCTTTGGGAAACCCTTTGGCACACTTCCCCCCAGCCTCCCTTCCTAAAAAAACTGAAATTTTATTAAATCAGTTCTATACTGAATCAACAAAAACAGACGACTGATGAAAAAGATTAAACCTGAATGGTTGCG
>CACZPV010000149.1 GCA_902783065.1 uncultured Ruminococcus sp. | reverse complement strand
CTGTCCTCAGTGATTTTATAAACTTTTGCAGCAAATTCACTTTTATAAACGGGCATTTTTGTGTAGTTTTCAAGACATTCAATCAGCTCATTAATTCCGCTGAGTTTCAATGCAGAACCAAACATACACGGGAATATTTTTCTGCTGCTGATGGCATCCATCAGATCAGTTGTATTCAGTGTACCATTATCAAATTTTTCGAGAAGCTGTTCATCACAGAGTGCAGCATTTTCATAAAGTATATTATCGTCTGTATAGCTGAAATCAATACATCCATCGCTAAGCTTGTTTTTAAGACCGTTAAGGATGAGTTCTTTGTCTGCACCATCGAGATCCATTTTGTTTACAAAGAGAAAGCACGGCACTTCATATTTTTGCAGCAGCTTCCACAGTGTCACTGTATGACTTTGTACACCGTCCGTACCGCTGATAACCAGTACCGCATAATCAAGTACCTGAAGTGTACGTTCGGTTTCTGCCGAAAAATCAACATGACCCGGGGTGTCGAGCAGGGTAAATTCAGTGTTTTGATAACGCATAATTGCTTGTTTCGAGAAAACAGTAATACCCCTGTCACGTTCTACAGAGTAAGTATCCAAAAAAGAGTTTCCGTGATCAACTCTTCCCAGTTTTTTTATATTTCCGGAGCAGTACAGCAGCGCTTCAGAAAGCGTTGTCTTACCGGAGTCAACATGAGCAAGGATTCCTAAAGTTATTTTTTTCATGGTGGTTTCACATCCAGCAATGAGGATTGCCTGTTTTTAAACAGGATAGTATTATTATAATATGATACCAACACAGATTCAAGTAAAACACAATGATTTTGTATATTTACCTTATTCAGCAATGTTTTTTTATCAGTAGTTTTCTTTTTGCCGCCCGCCGCAGTCGGGCGGCAAAAAGAAAATATTATGATTTCTGTAAAATATTCAATGTATTTTTAAAAAACTGCTCATTCTTTGTTTATTGGTTTGGTCATAAATTCTGCTATAATATGATACATAAAGAATTTGTTGACAAGATGTATGGTTCATGATATATTATTTTTGTATTTTTGTTAAAAATGACAGGCGGTGATTTTATGAAAGTATTACTTGCAGATCCCGACAGAGATTTTCTGGTTTCCTTTAAAAATCTGATGGAACTCTCGGGTGATGATATAGTAACGGCTTTTGACGGGACGCAGGTAATTGTTCAGACAGCAGAACATTCTTTTGATCTGGTTATTCTCGGTCGCAATATTCCAAGAATACCGTATCGGGAACTGTTAAAAATGATGAATGAAAATAATACACCTGTGATTTTGCTTTTGGAAAGTAAAATCAATTCGGATATTCTTTTGGATGATGTTCTTGCAAATGCACATATCAGTTTTCCTTTTTTTCCTTCTGAGTTAACTGATTTGATGCATGAAGTGCTTGACAAGACAAAAACAGAGAACAAGATCCGTTTCGAGGATATGGAGATTAACGGTAAGAATTTTCTGTTATGCGGCAAACTGCGGATTACAAACGAAGAAATCAATACAGCAGATGCCTTGATCAAGGGCAGTGAAATTAATGCCAAACGATCGGAACCTTATATTAATTCACTGAATAATAAGTTTCAAAAACTTGGATTGAAAGCACGGATCCGATATGTTATGAAAGAAGGATACAGGATGGTGAGTGAGTATGAATAAAGCAATCAGAAAATTTGTTATATCGGCAGAGGGAGCAGTTTTTGTATTACTTGCGGTACTGCTTTCGGTAATTAATGTGGTTAATTTCGCAATGGCAAGTGATGATGCTGATATGATAACGAAGCGTCTGGCAGGGGTACATGGCATGTTTGAAACAGACAGACCTAAGGACGAGGGCGCACCTCCTGCCGGCATGGACGAAAACGGAATGACAAATCAGAATTTTCACACGAAAGGAAGATTCCGGTTCGGAGGATTTGATATGATGGGACCTGATTCACCTGAAATGAATTTCTCACTCCGGTATTTTACTTACTCATTTGATAAGGAAGGAAATGCAGAAAAAGTTGTTTTTAAGATGTCGGCTGTCAGCGAAGAAGAAGCCAGAGCCTGGGCAGAAAGTCTGATCAATGGCAGCACAGGATGGACAAGAGTGAATTACAGATATCGTGTTTATAAGGATGATGAAAAAACTTATGTTACAGTCATCGATCAGGGCAGAGAATTGCTCCCATCGTACAGAATACTGATAATATCTGTATGCGGCGGACTGGTGCTTCTGATTTGCAGCGGTGTGATACTGGCAGCGGCAGCAAGAAAAATTTTCAAGCCGATTGCCGAGTCTGACAGAAAGCAAAAGCAGTTTATCACTAATGTTGAAAATGAATTTAAAGTTCCTTTGACGATTATTAATGCAAATACTGAAATTATAGAAAAACAAAACGGTCCTGCAGAAAGTACCAATATCATTAACAAGCAGGTGAGAAAAATGACGGCAATCGTAAAAGATCTGTCTTCACTTTCAGTATTTGATGAAAATGATATGGCAATATCCAAAGTAAACCTTTCCGATATAATGAACAGAGTTATGGACAGCAGTACAGAGCTGTTTAAAGAAAAGAATATCAGTCTGGAATCACAGATTGAAAATGATATTATGGTTGAGGGCGATGAAATTGTTATCAAAAAAGCATTGAACGAGATGATTGATAATTCTCTGAAATTTGCGAAAACAGAAGCTGTATTTAAGCTGCAAAGACTGAAAAACAGAATTATTCTTCGTCAGGAAAATGATACTTCCCTCAAGGATGGCAGTATCGATCAGATATTTGACCGTTTTACAATGCTGGAAAATGCGCAGGGAAAAGGCGGTATCGGTTTGGGTCTTTCATATGTAAAGCAAGCTGTTTTAGCACATAACGGCAGAGTCAGCGCCAGGGTCAGCAGCGGAAGATTTGTTTTACAGATAGATTTGTAATAATCGGAGGTGAGATTATGGCAGCAGTAGCAAACCCGGTTGTAGTAATGAAACGATATGAGATGAAATATCTTATGAATCCCGAACAAACAGAATATTTCAAAAAAAGTGTAAAAGGATATATGGAAATTGACAATTTTGGTCTTACTTCTATTGCATCTCTTTACTATGATACTCCTGATTACAGGCTTATAAGAACATCAATTGAAAAACCGCCGTTTAAGGAAAAAATAAGGCTTCGCTCTTATGGAATAGCAACGGATGATTCTCCCGTGTTTCTGGAACTTAAGCGAAAGGCTTACGGAATTGTATATAAAAGGAGAGTCCGGTCAACGATTCCGCTTGTCAAAAAATTTTTTGACTGTGAAGGCGATATCTGTGCCGGCGGTCAGATCAATAAAGAGATAACGACTTTTCGGGATTATTACGAATCATTGGTTCCGGCATGTATGATTATCTATGACAGGATTGCTTATTTTGAACAGGGAGGAGATCTCCGTCTGACAATTGACCATAATCCCCGTTATCGTTATGAGGATCTCGATCTCAGAGTTTCTATGGACGGAACATCTCTGCTTGATAATGGATGGACAATACTTGAAGTAAAGGTTCAGCAAGCGGTTCCGTTATGGCTTTCCTCAATTCTTACAAAAGGTCATATCTACAAAAACAGCTTTTCAAAATATGGTGAAGCTTACAGACAGCAGTTATTGAAAGTAAGATAAATAACGGCAAAAACGCAGAATTATTAGTAAACGATTATTATAGTGTTATTCTGTACAGCCGCCTCGGCGGCAGAAAAACAGAATATCAGAAATACAGCATGAAAGGGAAATGATTATGTTTGACTCAATTTATTCAACTCCGGTATCTGTTTCGGAATTTTTTATTATGGCAGCAGCTTCTATTATAGCAGGTATTGTTTTTTCGTGGATCATGTCGTTTCGGATCCGTTCAAAGAAAAGGTTCTTTCTGGTTATTTCAATCGTACCGTTTATTGTTTCTGCAGTGATTACTTTTGTAAGCGGCAATATCGGTGCAGGTGTGGCTGTGGGCAGTGCTTTTGGTCTGATCCGGTTCAGAAGTGCTCCGGGAAGTGTGGATGAAATCG
>CACZPV010000148.1 GCA_902783065.1 uncultured Ruminococcus sp. | reverse complement strand
GGAAGCGGAATGAAATTGTAACCAATCGTTATCAAACATTGCCTGGAAAAAAGTCTGAAACCGTTTTCAGCGTTGCCTCCAAGTGAAATATACAACAATGACGGTACTAATATCTGAGCTGTACGCTGAAAAAAATTCCACATGAATGCTCTGAATAACAGGGGATAGTTCCCTGAAAAAAGCTGTGAACATGAGAAATAGTCAGATTTCGCTTTATTAATCTTAGCTATTTTTTTCTCAGGATGGCGCAGCAATTTTTTTCTGCCCAGACTGTATACCGCTTTTTTAAGCAAGTTGAAAATAAAGCTGCCTTTTTTAAGAATGACCATAAAAAAAGCTGCAAGTGCAAGCTGAGCTACAGTTCCGGCCGCAATTAGAATCTTTGACGGCAAATTAAAAGTCATAAACGCTCCCGGGCAGATTAACACAGACAATGCTCCCAACGCAACAATAGACAGCGTATACATCATAAGATTCAGCAGCAGAACCGCAGTTGTCACTCCGCCGGGGATTCCATCCTTCATCATAAAATACGCACTTGCGGGCTGGCCACCAGTAGCGGAAGGAGTGATGGCCGAAAAGTAAATATCTGCCGTTGCGTAAAGAATTCCGCTTGTTTTATTGCGCTTAAAACCTGCGCCTTTAAGAATGGAACAAACAGCAAAGCCTTCAAACAGGATAAATAACAATGAACTGACGGCAGCCGAAATTAACCAGAAGTGATTTGCGGTCGCTGCTGTGCGAGCAATATCTCCCAAAGAAACATTTTCATTTTGCTTTAACAGAATCCACAATGTAAGCACAGCAAACAGAGTGGAAAAAACAGACCAGAATATTTTTTTGAATTTTTCATTTATCATTTTTCCCTTTTCCATTGCTAATTTCTCAACCTCAAATCATGAATGAATTCCCTTAGAGCCTGCTGACGTATCTCCAATTCCTTAGGATGCATAAGTTTGGGTGTACTACTAATATTGACTAATCATTGTGATAAATAGATGAAAACAATACATTGACATATAATTTTATTTGGTGTATAATGTGTCTAAAGTATTATACAATTAATTATAGCAAAAGTCAATGACATTATCAGTTTTATGTCAATCAAATCGGAGTGTTGAAAATGAATCGTAGGATTATCGGATATTATAATTACACCGTGCTGCTTACATATCTTGGAATGGTATCGGCCTGTGTGGGGTTATTTTTGGCAATAGATGGCAAAAGCTGGCTTTCAGTATGGTGCCTTATGTTTGCGGGACTATGCGATATGTTCGACGGCGCCATCGCTTCAACCAAACAGCGAGACGATAATCAGAAACGATTCGGGATACAGATAGATTCACTGTGCGATTTGATTGGCTTCGGCGTTTTGCCCGGTGTTATCGGTTATTCGCTGTCTGATAATAAGCTTTTCGCCGGTTTTTCGGCAATTTTCATCACACTGGCCGCAGTCATACGACTTGCCTATTTTAATGTATTGGAAGAAAACCGTCAAAAGGAAGAATCCTGTCATCGCAAGACCTACCTGGGAGTTCCTGTCACTACCATTGCGCTTGTCCTGCCTGTCGTATTTATGCTTAATGTCAACGGAGTAATTGTCAATACTCTTATTTATCAGGCAGCGACTCTTCTGGTAGGCATTGGATTCTTAACCCCGATTTATATAAATAAGCCTCAGCTTCCGGGCAAGCTAGCCATAATTACTGTTGGGCTTCTGGAGGCTGTTTCCATGTTTTGTTTCGGACATCCAGTGTGATTGTTGTCGAATTAACTATTTTATCATTGTTGCATTATCATTTATGTACATTTTTTACTCTTGAAAATACGTAACAGATGTGCTATTATCTTTACCGTAAATAAACAATGAAGGAGTCAATGCGTTATGGAAGAAAAAATTACAGCGTTATGTCAAAACTTCATAGATAACAGAGATGTAATCAAAAAGGTATTCAGTTTAGAGAGCACATATATTTATCCGATTGCGTCAAATGCCCTGACATCCCACGGTGTCAAAGCGGACGAAGCCAAACTTAAAGAGTGTAAGAAAATTATCAGCAAAAACGCAGGTGTATTATCCTATCTCAAAGGAAATGTTTCCGCTCCGTTTGCCGCTAATCTCTCTATGAAGGAAGATCCTAAAGCGGCATTTGACAAGGTGGCAAGATTTTATGCTTTAACCAAAAAACAATTTGACCGTTCGGAGTTCTCGGCACTTCTGGCTATTATGCTTTCGGACATCGTTAAAGAAGAAAACGTCGAGAGTGTTGTTGCCAGAGGTAAAGAAATATACAATCTGATGAAGGAAAAGCATCCGTTCCTGACAAACGATAAGGACAGCGTCCTTGCCGGACTGCTGGCTCTTTCTGAAAAGAACAATACTGAGCTTATTGACGATATGGAAAAATGTTACGAACTTCTCAGAATAAAATTCTCAAACAAGAGCAGCATACAGACTGTGTCACATATTTTGTCCCTTACCAATGGGTCAGCCCGGGAAAAAGTTGAGCACATGATTGATTTGTATGACATGCTAAAGGACGCCGGCAAGAAGTACGGAGTTTATACTGAGCTTGCCACCCTCGCGGCCGTATCCATCCTTGATGATGACAATGAGAAACTGCGCGATATTATTTTGCAGATTGACGATTTTCTTTCAAAGCAAAAGGGATACGGCATTTTGGGCATAGACAAAAAGACGCGTCTCATGCACGCAACCATGCTGACTGCGGATCTTTACGATACAGCTCAAAATGCGCAGACCGTGGCAACGGCTTCCGCACTGGCAATGGCTGCCGCACAGCAGGCTGCAATATGCATTATAATTGCGTCTTCGGCCGCAACTTACGCTGACTAATTTAGATTGATAAACTGATGTAATTGCATGGGGGAATTTGATTGCAAACAACAGACAACAAAAATAAGGATAACGCGGTTAAACCAAGCCGGCGAAAAAGGCTGTTTGAGCATTGGCAGTCCGTGCTGGTACTGCTTGTTCTGTATGATTTAGTGGCGGTACACGCGGCGTATTTTCTGGCGCTGTGGGGGCGATTTGATTTTGTTTTTTCGCAGATTCCGTCTAAATTTCTGATTCCATATGAATACTCAATTACAGCTTATTCTTTCGTTTGTGTCGGAGTCCAGTGGTTTTTTAAGCTTTACAGAAGCGTATGGCGCTTTGCCGGATACACGGAATTAATCAAAACTTTCCGGGTTTCGCTGCTGCTGTCTGTTTTCTACACATTCGCAACAGCCCTCTTTATCAAACGAATGCCCCTAACCTATTACTGCTGGGGTGCTTTGTTCCAGTTTATCTTTTTTATTTCAGTGAGATTTTCCTATCGG
>CACZPV010000147.1 GCA_902783065.1 uncultured Ruminococcus sp. | reverse complement strand
GCCTAAAAGTGATTTTATTGAACACTGCCACCGCTGCCAACTATAATTTTACACTTATATGCAGTATTGTCTGTGATTTCACTTTTAAGACGATACTGCACAAAGACAGCACAAATCTAAAGACAATTTATATACGATGCTGCCATAGGATTTCCTGTCAATTTTTGAGGCTCTGCATCGGCGCCGGGATTCTTCCGCCACGAGAAATGAATTTTGCAGGGGATTTCGGATTAATATCCATGATAGGACCGTTGCCAAGCAATCCTCCGAAATTCAGTTCCTCTCCTGCCTGTTTACCAATAGCCGGAATAAGACGAACCGCTGTTGTTTTGGAGTTAACCATGCCAATTGCTGCTTCGTCAGCAATAATACCGGAAATAATATCCGCCGGTGTATCACCGGGAATTGCAATCATATCCAGGCCTACAGAACATACCGCTGTCATTGCTTCAAGCTTGACAATTGTAAGCGCCTTGCTTCTTGCCGCTTCAATCATTCCCGCATCCTCTGTTACAGGAATAAAGGCACCGGAAAGACCTCCCACATGAGAAGATGCCATCACTCCGCCTTTTTTTACTGCATCATTAAGCAGTGCAAGGCAAGCAGTTGTACCGTGAGCACCGCACTGCTCCAGACCCATTTCTTCCAGAATATAGGCAACACTGTCACCTATTGCCGGTGTCGGCGCCAGTGAAAGATCCACGATACCAAACGGTACACTCAGACGTTTTGATGCTTCTCTTGCTACCAGCATACCTGCTCTGGTTATCTTAAAAGCAGTTTTCTTAACAATATCAGCCACTTCTGTAATATTACAGTCACCCGCCTTAGCAAGTGCTGCTCTGACAACGCCCGGACCGGAAACACCTACATTGATCACACAATCAGCCTCTCCGGGACCATGAAAAGCGCCTGCCATAAACGGATTATCCTCAGGAGCATTACAGAACACCACCAGTTTTGCAGCACCTATACAATCACGGTCAGCAGTCAGCTCTGCCGTTCTTCTGATCACACGCCCCATTTTCTCAACGGCATCCATATTTATGCCTGCTTTTGTACTGCCGATATTCACGGATGAACAAACCCGTTCAGTTATATTCAGTGCTTCGGGAATACTCTCAATCAGTGCATAATCTCCCTGTGAAAAACCCTTATGTACCAAAGCACTGTAACCGCCGACAAAATTAACTCCTACAGTTTTTGCAGCTCTGTCAAGTGTCTGTGCAAACTTCACAGGATTTTTTGTCGGACAAGCAGCCGCAAGCATAGCGATCGGTGTCACAGCAATTCTTTTGTGAATAATAGGAATTCCATACTCTTTACTGATATCCTCTCCTGTTTTCACAAGATCCTTTGCATAACGGCAGATCTTATCGTAAACCTTCCCGCAGGCCTTATCAATATCTTCATCTATACAATCGAGCAGTGAAATACCCATTGTAATGGTTCTGACATCAAGATTTTCGTTTTCGATCATATTGATCGTTTCCAATATATCATGCGAATTAATCATTTTTCCACAACATTCCTTTCCTGCCGGCATACTGCCGGGACTAACGTGTTTTTATCAGACAATTGTCGGTCAGATTGTATGCATTGCATTAAAAAGATCCTCATGCATAACTATGACCTTCACACCCATTTCTTCACCCTTGGCGGAAAGACTGTCGGAAAGTTCCGAGAACGGCACTGAAATTTCAGTGATATCTACAAACATAATCATCGCAAACATTCCCTGAAGTACAGACTGGGTCACTTCCACAATATTAGCTCCCACAGCAGCACATTCATTGGAAACCTTTGCAAGTATACCAACATTATCTTTACCCAAAACGGTAATTACAGCATTCATAATATAAAACCTCCTGATATTGTCCGGTCAGTTTTCCGGAAACATATCAATAAATACGTCATTCCGGTTTTATCGGACATATATAGTTATTATCCTATTTTATCACTTTATTGTCAAGTGAATTTAACGAAAATATGTGAATATATGTGAATATATAAATTGGATAATTTACCGCCGTAAAAGTTAGAATATTTCAATAACTTTTATGTGTTTAAAAATACAGGTAACTGTGTTATAATACATTAGTATAATAAATATCCGCCCGATATAAAACGGACGTACAAAGTTCAGCTAATTGGAGAATGTTTATGAGATACCGATTTATTTCCGACAGCCATACCCACAGCGAATGTTCTTTTGACGGAACCGACAGTGTTATCATGTTGTGCGAACAGGCAAGCGCACTTGAAATGTATTCACTGACTGTCACCGACCACTGCGAATGTAATGAATATTTTGAAAAAAACGTAAAAGAGGATATCACACGTTCAATTATGCAGATCAGCAAGGCACGTGCCATGTATCATGACAGACTTCATGTCTATACCGGAATTGAACTCGGACAGCCTGTACAGGATGCTGCTGCCGCCAAAGAGGTATTGTCACTGACTGATTATGATTTTATTCTCGGCTCACTTCACAATCTAAAAGGTGAAAAGGATTTCTATTTTCTGGAATATACACAGGAAAATGCCTGTCAGCTTCTGGACAGATATTTCCGGGAATTACTGGAACTTGCTGAACAAAATCTTTTTGACTGTATGTCCCATCTTGATTATCCTCTGCGCTACATTATCGGAAATTCCGGACTTAATATTGATGTCACACGCTACAGTGAACAACTGGATGCTGTACTTGAAACTATCATTAAAAACGATAAAGGAATTGAAATCAATACTTCCGGACTCAGACAGGTAATCGGACGTACTCTGCCGGATATCAGTGTTATCAGACGCTTCAGGGAACTGGGAGGCAAGTATGTTACAATCGGGTCGGATGCTCACCGCTGGGGTGATATCGGTTCCGGCATTGAAACAGGACTGGATATGCTTCTTGAATGTGGCTATACCCATTTTTCTGTTTATGAAAAGCATTGTCCGAAATTGCTTCCGATTTTGTAAAAACTATAACTTTTTGTCTGAATAAAATACTGCAAAACTCTCAACTTAATTTCAGGATAATCTTGCTAAATGAAAAAATATATTGTATAATAGTATTAATTTTACGATATGCGTCAAAAATTATTTTGACTGCTTTTGTATATGTATACAAAAAGAATCTTTCGGATCAAATGAAAAATATAGTTCTGAGAAATGCCCTGATCCGACTTAATTCAGCTGCATTTTTATTAACGGAGTAATGGAAAATGGATTTTAAAGGAAAAAAATGTCCCGTCTGTTCCGAAGCTTTTCAGGACGGTGACGATATTGTAGTTTGCCCTAAATGCGGTGCCCCGTATCATAGAGAATGTTATAGAGAAAAAGGAAAATGCATCTTTCCGGATTTGCATAAAGAAAAAAAATCATGGAAATCCGTATACTGTACAGAAAATGATGAAACATCTGAACAAGAAAACACCGCTGCTGACGAAGAAACTGTTATTTGCAAACATTGCGGACATAAAAACTCAAAGGATTCTATTGTCTGCGAACAGTGCGGCGATTTTCTGACAGGACCTGTAATTTTCAGTCCTTTTAACGACAGCACAGATGAGGAAGGCGAAGAAGAACTGGAAAAAATCCGGGAACAAATGAGAAATGTCGGACCTGTTATGGGAAGTGCCAACTTTTATGTTAACGGAACATCACCTTTCAGCTTCGGCATTGACGAAAATGAAGATCATGACGGTGTAACTTCGAAAGAACTGGTTGACTATGTGGGCGGAAATGCATTGTATTATCTGCCTGTTTTTTCTAAAATCAAAAGATTCAATACCAGCAGATTCAATTTTGCTGCTTTCCTGTTTAACGGAGCATGGTATTTCTACAGAAAACAATATTTAAAGGGGATTCTCGTTTCACTTTCCATGCTTCTTCTTAGTATTCTGCAGGAAATCGTTACAACCTTCTGGGCGGGCGAATTATGGGAAAAAGCTAATACCGCCCTGGGTGTACCCGAACATGTACCGACTTACTACGAATATCTTAACTGGATGCAGACCAACTGCAGCCATCAGCAGATTCTGATTATGCTGCTGCCATATCTGATCAGCCTGATTTCTTTTGTCATTATGATTGTCTGCGGTCTGACAGCAAATAAGGGATACTACAAAAAAACAATCCGGTCGATTAAAAAAATTAAAAATGACAATCCTGAATCGGATGCTGCGACTTTAAGAACTATAATGGTTAAAAAAGGCGGAATTCATCTGGGTGCTGCATTCACGCTGGTTGCCTGCGAATCGATTCTAAGCATGGCAGTTATGTACTTCTTTTCATAACTGTAAGCCTTGATAAACAGATATAATCAGAACAAACATCTTTATACCACTCCTAAAAGTCTGAATGATCGGAATATTCTCCAAAAGCTGACACACTCCGCTTCAAAAAAGGCTTCAAGGATTTAAAAACGCTAAAAATCAATTATCAGGAGGAAAAAAACATGAAAGTTACCAAAGCAGTCATTCCTGCTGCGGGGCTGGGTACAAGAGTACTTCCCGCAACAAAAGCAATGCCTAAAGAAATGCTTACCATTGTTGACAAACCCGCAATTCAGTATATCGTAGAAGAAGCTGTTAACTCCGGTATTACTGATATTCTGATTATTACAAACAGAGGAAAGGGTATTATTGAAGACCATTTTGACCGTGCACCTGAATTGGAAAACAGGCTGGTTGCTTCCGGGAAAAATGATGTTTACGATGAAATCGTATCCATTTCCAAGCTTGCTAATATCTTTTTTATACGTCAGAAGGAAACAAAAGGTCTTGGTCATGCAGTCAGCTGTGCCCGTTCTTTTGTCAATAATGAACCATTTGCTGTTCTGTACGGCGATGATGTAATTATAGGTGATGACCCTGCCTGCGGTCAGCTGATCCGTGCTTATGAAAAATACGGCAAGGCAGCCGTCGGTATTAAGCCGGTACCTGAGGATCAGATCTATAAATATAGTTCCCTGAAAGTTGACCCTCTTGAGGATAATCTCTATAACTGCACCGATATGGTAGAAAAACCTAAAACAAAGGAAGAGGTTCTTTCACTGTACTCTATCCTCGGACGCTGTGTACTGACCCCTGATATTTTTGATATCCTCGACAAAACCCCTCCGGGAGCAGGCGGTGAAATCCAACTGACTGACGCTATGCGTACTCTCGCTCAGACAGTAGGTATCACAGGTGTTGATTATACCGGAAAGCGCTATGATATGGGCGATAAGCTCGGCACACTTCAGGCAACAGTAGAAATTGCACTTCGCAATCCAAAACTTGGTCAACCGTTTAAAGAATATCTTAAAGAAATCGTCAAGACTCTTTAAAAATATGGTCTGATTCTGTACATTTAAATTATTCGACAAACACCCTTGACTTTTTTAGTCAGGGGTGTTATAATTTTATCTGTTATGTGTACATAACATCCTTGCCGCTGATTAAGACGGCGGCCATATGTCCAGAAGGAGGTGCAGAAAATGGCAGTTATCAATTCTTATGAAGCCGTTTACGTTGTTTCTTTGAAGCAGGGTGAAGAGGCTGTAGCTGAAACTGTTAATAAGTTCAAGGGTCTGATCGAAAAGAATGGTACTCTCGAAAGCGTTGACGAATGGGGCAAGAGAAGACTTGCTTATCCGATTAATAAGGAAACTGATGCTTTCTATGTTCTTTTCAACTTCAAATCCGAAGCTGAATTACCGGCTGAACTTGACAGAGTTGCTAAGATCACAGACGGCGTTCTCCGTTCCATGATCGTAAAAAAGGAAGCTTAATTAAGGAGGAAACACATTATGAATAATGTATCTTTAATTGGCAGACTTACCGCTGATCCTGAACTCAGACATACCCAGTCCGGTGTCGCTATGGCAAGATTCACTGTTGCTGTTGACCGTCGGGTAAAAGCCGGTGAGGAAAGACAGGCTGATTTTATCAGTGTCACTGCATGGCGTCAGACGGCTGAATTCGTTTGCAAGTATTTTTCTAAGGGCAACCGGATTGCTCTTACCGGTTCTATACGTACCGGCTCATATACCGCACAGGACGGAAGCAAACGATATACAACTGACGTATGGGCTGACAATGTTGAGTTTTGTGAATCAAAGAATAGTTCTTCATCATCTTATGACAATAATAATTATGGTGGAGGCAACAGCTACAGCAGGCAGCAGTCTTATCGTTCGGAACCCGCTCCAGCTCCGTCCTATTCAAGCGGAAATGTGGAGGATTTTGCGGATATGCCGACAGATGAGGATCTGCCCTTTTAACTTAATGTAAAGGAGGAACTTCCGATGGCTGAAAGAGTCGAAAGAGATAACCGCAGAGGCGGCCGTAAGGGTCGTAAAAAGGTTTGTGCATTTTGTGTAGATAAAGTTGACGTGATTGATTATAAGGATATTTCCAGACTTCGTCGTTTTATTTCCGAGAGAGCTAAGATTCTTCCCCGCAGAGTAACAGGTACTTGTGCTCGTCATCAGCGTGAGCTGACTGTTGCTATCAAGCGTGCAAGATATCTTTCACTTCTCCCCTATACAAGTGACTGATGATTATAATTCTGACCGATGTATTGATGCATCGGTCATTTTTCTGTTGTTTCGGAAAGGAAAATTGTTATGAAAACTGTTTATCAAACCAAAAGGGTCTGCTCTCGTTCTATAGAAATAGAATTGGACGAGAATCATATTATTACAAACGTAAAATTCAATGGTGGATGTAACGGCAATACACAAGGAATTGCCTCTCTGGTCAAAGGTATGAAAGCAGAAGATGTAATCGAGCGATGTAAAGGTATTAATTGCAACGGCAGAGGAACATCATGTCCTGATCAACTTGCCAAAGCACTTGAGGAAATGATTTGTGCTTAAGTCAGCATTAAAAAGACGCCCCGGCAGCAGCTGCTGTCGGGGCATAAATTATAGGAGAAATCAAACGACTACAAAAAGTCAACGAACTAATTCGGCATTGGTATCATTCCTATAAAAAATTTTATGAAAGGTTGTTTTCATGAAAAACGTAAGTAAGAGTATTACATTGGACACATTCCTGTCTGTATAAAATATATAATAAGCAAAAACTGCAATAATCCTATTTACACTTGAAATACATTTGGTGCACTGTCCATTGCGCCACACCATCGGAGGCAATGCCTTCCTTAATGCTTCATTCAGCGGCCGAACCTTATATCCGACCCGCACATTGATACAGATACAAACGTAATATGCGGAACTTTCAAGCGATAAACGGTACAATTATACTGTTCAGCCTATGGCAAATTCTTCTGAACAGAAGCCAACCCCGCTGCCAACGGTTAAAGAATCCGTGAATACTACAACAAAGAATACAAAAATCACGGAAATATTCAATTGTAAGTTCTCCCGGTGAAGCTGCTCTGCCGCCCTGCCACGTACAACACTACCAAGACAGCTGACCGTCATCGTCAAGCCCTTCCCGCAGATCAAAGATCATCCAGAACCTACAAGCACACTGCTTTAAATCAGGAGACGTATCGGAGGTTGCCGTACCTTATGGCACATACGGAGCGACCGAAACAAAACTCAAATACATTCAGTTCTTATTAACCTTTTCACCGCAGAAGACTTCGTGCCGAGAGGAGGATTGGTCAGAAATAACCGGTTCTATATCGCCCATCGGAACTTGCCTCCCTTCGTAAATTAGATGAAACAAAACCTGAATCGCAGTCAGGAGATTCGGTTTCTGTTTATCTTGTATACATTATAGCACTTTATTGTAAAATGTCAATAGTTTTTTTAAACTTTTTTCAAAAATATTATTTTAAAATTTAGTTGCACAGACACTTGACTTATTGATAAAATAAGTATAAAATAGACTTTATGATGCTGTTATTTTATAGTCTGGTATACAAAACAGCACAGCAGTCACAGTTTTGATTTTACGAAAAGGAGTTGTTATTTATGAGCGAAAAAGAAAAGGAACTTCAGGATGAGGAATATGTAGATACCGATCTCGTGTCCCTGGTCGATGATGACGGAAACGAATATGAATTTGAGGTTCTCGATGAAATAGACTACAAGGACGGTCATTATTATGCCCTTGCTCCACAGTTTGATCTTCCTGATCAGGATATTGAATCGGGCAGCACATATATGATATTTGAGGCAGTTGAAGACGAGGACGGTCAGCCTCAGCTTGCAGAAATTGCTGACGAAGATCTTCTTGATGAACTTGCTGAAATTTTTGAAGCTAATTTTGATGCAGCGTTTGAAAAAGAAGAGTAATTTTTTTAAATTCATCAAAATATTTTTTATTATCTATTGATTTTTTATTAGAATTGTTATATAATAAGTATACACTCAAGTGTTCAAATTTATTTATATTGTCTGCCCGATGCGTATTGATCGTTTAAAATAACCCTACAACCCTTAAATCGGGAATCCGGCTTCTGCAGCGGACTTCAGACCTCCCGCTTTTCAGCGGACGAAGGGAGTATGAAATTGTGGAGAGGATACCCACCTGCTTATCTCGTAGGCAGGTTATTATTAACGGTGTACGGTTGGGCGGACTTTTTTTATCGATGCAGACCGCTGTATCGAATTTTTATTTTACAGGGATATGAAGGTGAAACCAATGCAAAATCAGATTTCTGAAATTAACAGCGAAAAAGAACAGAAAAAGAATAATATCAGACTCACCATCGTTGTTGTTACAATTATTGCCATTATCGCTGCTGTACTGTCTTTTTTGATTTTACTTTTTATGAAGAATGACGCAAGATCCGATAAGACAAATTTCACAGCACATGAAATCACGCAGTATATTATTGCTAAAATGGATTATGACAACCTTTCGGAAATATCTACTGACAATATCTCCAAATATTACGAAATACCTGACGGGATCATTTATGACTCATCCATGTATTTGTCTTC
>CACZPV010000146.1 GCA_902783065.1 uncultured Ruminococcus sp. | reverse complement strand
TCTTTTATTTATAAATTCATAAGTCAGCTTACGGATTCAGGTAATATTTTTAAGGAAAGTGTAGAACTATATGAAATGGCTTAAACATTTAAAAACAATTAATCATCATAAATGGCTGGTAATACAGTTGTGCTTTAAAACTGGTCTTTACAGGCAGGGAATTATGCATGATCTTTCCAAATATTCCCCGACAGAATTTCTTGTCGGTGCCAAATACTATCAAGGTGACCGCAGTCCCAACAACGCTGAACGGGAAGCCAAAGGCTATACTTCGGCATGGCTTCACCACAAAGGACGGAATAAACATCACATGGAATACTGGATCGACTACGGACTTGATCAGGATCAAAAAATGGTAGGTATGAAAATGCCGGTCAGATATGTAGTTGAAATGTTCTGCGACAGAGTAGCTGCCTCCAAAAATTACAGGGGAAAGCAATATAAAAACAGCGATCCATATGATTACTACATGAAATCCAGATCACATTACATTATTCATCCGCAAACAGCAGCACTGCTGGAGAAACTTCTGATAATGCTTAAAGATGAAGGTGAAGAGAAAACAATTCTCTATATCCGGAAAAATGTTTTAAAAAACTTGAAATGATCCCAAAAAGACCGCAATGCTTAATTTAGCAAAGCGGTCTTTTTTTATTTATATGTAATCTGAATCCGTGAAACCCGGTATTGATGTAACAGTAAGTTTTATTCATTATATGACATCAGAAAATCACCGTAAAGGTGCGCTTCTTTTGCCATCACCCTGCCCCCTTTCCAACGGGAATGGGCATTGATACGCACACCGACGGTATAAGATGAACCTGTAAGGACTTTCCTTATTATAATTTAGCAAGTCAACTTCACAGATTCAGGTATATTTGTATAAACTGTCCGTTTTGGCAATGACAAATCGGACAGTTTGTTGAAAAACTTAAAAATACACTTTATAATAGTCTTAGCGATCTTATCGTTTTCCCCAAAAAGATTAAATATCACGGGGTTTTTTCGGTAATTTCAAATACAAATAAAGACAGGAGTGTGCAAAATGAAAAAAACTAAGCTGCTAAAAAGAACAGCAGCTCTGCTGCTCAGTTCTACCATGTTGGTTTCGCTGCCGGTCACAGTGAACGCAGCCACCGTTACAGATAACGGTGAGTATGAAATACTGTTCCACAATACTTATTACGGCGGTACAATTGACGGAATCCATGATTCAAAGCACGTCAGCTTTAATTTCGACAGCAATGACGAAGTTGTCAATCTTTCCGATCTTGTAGGAAACGATGTAAAGTACAAGTATTATGCATTGGAAGGATGGATGCTTAATAACAATTGGACAATGGATGATGACCCCGTTGAAACAATCACAAAGGATGATTTTGGCGAAGACCACTATCTCGATGTTTATGCCAGGTTTAAATATGATAGACCTAAAAATACGGATACCTACTATATCGAAATGTACTTTGGCTCAGGCACAAGCAATGATTATGAACTTGAATATGGAAACGATGTGGTATTGGAGTTTCCGAAATCACAATTTGGCGAGTTTGAACTGCCGGATGCGGTGCCGCCGGTCGATACGGAATTTTTAGGCTGGGTCGAAGACGGAGTATATTATCAGGGTAAAGGTGCCGCATCAGAGCATTATACCACGATCACTGCTTCAGATTTTCCTTCAAACTCGGATGTTATTGATGTAAAGGCAGTGTACAAGAAAAAAGCCGGTCCGAATGATACCACCCGTGTTCTCACGTTGGACGCTAACGGCGGTACGATAGACGGCAAGGCAAGTGAAAGATATGTCAGCACTTCAGAATCATCTGTACAGGATATTTCACTTTTTATTCCTCAGAATACGGATCCGGATCTCCGCTTTGCAGGTTGGAATACCGAACCGGACGGCAGCGGTGTAATTCTTACACATACAGGTTTTCCGGATGAAGATCCTGTCAGTGAAGAGGAACTTGGCACCTGCGACATCTTCAAGTATTTCGGAGATGAAAACCAGAACCTGACCCTTTATGCAAAATGGGTAAAAGATCCGGTTCGTCCGGAAACAAATTCAGCGATTGACCAGAAAATTGCTGCCAAGGCAGTAAAGGAACTGGAACACTACAGAGATGGTCAATACAATACTTTCCAGGATATAAGTGATACAGCCGACCTGATTCTGCAGGCAGCCGATGAAGGCAAGAATGTTACACTTGGATTTGTGATGCAGAAAGATACGTCTGAAAATGCTAAAAACAATGTCCAGTACCTGATAAACAATTCATATAATATCGAAAACGGTGATGTAGTTTCTCCTGATGTTTACAGCATCTATATATCGATCAAGGCTGACGGTGTTGAGATCGGCAGAATACCAAACCTTGGTGCGGTTCTGGATAATATTGATGTTCCGGTTCCTGCCAATACTTTTGACGAAAACAGCCGTGACAGCAAAAGCGGCAGACTTTATATGATAGGCAAGAGCAGATACGGTTATGATTATCTGGATACAGGTTATCTTAGCGGTACAGTAGACGGAAACGTTTTCCACGCTGATGTTTATAGCTGGTCATATACAAACTATGAATCATTTGTATTTGTCGGCAGGTCGGAAGTAAGCGTTGCTCCGTATTCTGACTGCGAAAACGACAAGGACGCTGCAAAATCAGCTTCACGCTGTGCTACCGCGTACAGATCGGATCCGACAATGGAAAACTTATATGTGTCAGACAAGGTAAAACAGGAAAGTAAAAAAATAGTTGAAGCTTATAATGCCGGAAAACAGATCACAGCACATTTTGTAATGGAAAAGATCAATCCGACACAGCAGCAGATAAACGATATTCTTGATAATATCAATCAAAATGACTACGCTGGCTTTACACCGTTGGAATACTACTGCGTGAAACAGGATATTTATGCTGACGGACAATTTTTGACCACATTATCACGGGGATATAACGGTCAGGATTATTCGATAAATGTAAGCGCAATATCTCAGCTTCCACAGCAGGATCCCAGATATAACAGAGAGTTCATATTCCTGGGAACATATTATGTAGAAGACGGAAACGACAGCAGATGGGAAACAAGCTCTGAACGTCCGTGGGATGTAAAAGGTGTAGAAGGTACAAATGTAAGCGGCTCTTTCTATTGTTCAGACTGTAGTATCTACGCTTTTGGATATTATAACAGCGGTGATTACACAGCGTCATTCGGAACATTAACATACGGTGATTTCAATGGAGGCGCTATATTAAACGGCGTTGAATATAAAGAACCGGTGAGCCGAAGCTTCAATTTCCTTTCGGACGATGAAGAACTGAGTATCAAAGATTTCTTTGGATACAGTACTGCTTCCGATCCGTTAAGACCATATGCAAAATTTATCGGATGGCAGACATCATATTATGATAATTCAACCAATCGATTAGTTATGGAAGATGCCGCTTCAATAAGTAAAAATAGTTTTAAGAACAATTCGACCTATATCAGCGTTTATCCGAAATTTGACGAAACGATCCCGAAAAACAGCGGCACCTATTATATTGCACTGGACACATTTAACGAAAGAATCAATCTTGACGAGCTTCCTACTCTCAACGGTAAGATAACCTGGAAAGAATACCAGCATTACGGATACGGATTCAAAACTTATTTAGGTTTAGTCAGCAGCAGCGACTTCACAGAAATAACTATACCTGAACCTTATTTTGAAAACAGACAATTAGTCGGATGGAACTGTGAGTTTGATAAAACAAGCGGTACATTAAAGACACACAGCTCTAAGATCACAAAAGCAGACTTTTCTTCCGGAGATGCAGTCAATCTGAAAGCATCATACAAATATCCTGCTGATGTAGAAAACAATCCTCATTATATGGCAATCCTGAATGCCAACGGCGGTCTTGTGGACGGCAAGAATATAGGCTATTACCGTTCTTCGGTTTCATGGTCAGCTCAAAGCTACAGCCTTAATCTTATCGTACCGGAAAGGACAGGCTATAAATTCCTTGGCTGGAACACAAAACAGGACGGCAGCGGCGATATGATAGATGATGTAGGCGTGGGATCTGTAACAATATTCACCCAGTACCATAATCCGGTATACTGCGATGAAAACAACAATGTAACGCTGTATGCTCAGTGGCAGTACATAGGTGATACTGTGCTGAATAATTCTACATTAAGCAGCACTACTGTTGATCTCGGCGAAAGTGTCACCGTAAACGGTGCTGCAATAGGCGGTTCAGGCACATATACTTACGAATACTACTATAAATTAAGCAGCTCGAATAATTGGACTAAATTTGGTTCCACTGCAAATAACGCAGTTCTCACTCCCTCTGCTGCCGGCAAATATGACATCAGAGTGTATGCAAAGGACAGCAATGGAAAAGCCGGTGTCAAGAATTTCTCACTTACGGTAACCAACCTTCTGAAAAACAATTCCACCGTCAGCAAAACTGAATTTACTATCGGAGAAGCTATCACTGTAACAGCAGCAGCATCCGGCGGAACCGGACCTTATACTTATGAAATGTACTATAAGAGAAGCACTGTAAACAACTGGACGAAATTCGGTTCAAACGGCAAGGGAACATTCCAGCCGGGTTCAGCAGGTACTTTTGAAATCAGAATTTATGTCAAAGATAACGCAGGTACTACCGCAGTTAAAAACTTTACACTTACCGGAACAGCACAGACGCCTCTCACTAATAATACCACCCTGAACAAAACCAGTGTCAACGTTGGCGAAACAGCAGTTGTAACAGGTGCAGCTTCAGGCGGTCTGGGTACATATACCTATGAATTTTACTACAAATTAGGCAGTGAAAGCTCATGGACTAAATTCGGTACAAAAGACAGCGCTGAATTACAGCCTAAAACCGCAGGTCAGTATGACATCAGAGTTTATGTCAAGGACAGCAGCGGAAAAAAACAGGTTAAAAATCTTACTCTTACA
This sequence comes from uncultured Ruminococcus sp., assembly GCA_902783065.1. Taxonomy (GTDB): domain Bacteria; phylum Bacillota; class Clostridia; order Oscillospirales; family Acutalibacteraceae; genus UBA1213. The sequence goes on along the minus strand of CACZPV010000146.1, from coordinate 964 downwards.
GCAGTTATTCCGACTCTTGCCAACAACACAACTGTAAGCAAAACCAATTTCACTGTCGGCGAAACCATTACTGTAACGGGCGCAGCATCAGGCGGCAGCGGAACATACACATACGAGTTCTACTATAAGAGAAGTACTGTCAGCACATGGACAAAATTCGGCTCCAACGGTAAAGGAACATTCAAGCCGGGTTCAGCCGGAACCTTTACCATCAGAACCTATGCAAAAGACAGCAGAGGTGCTTCTTCCATGAAAGAATTTACACTTACAGCGACCGCACCTGCTCCGGCTGCTCTGACCAATAACACAACTGTTTCAAAGACTGATTTTAAGGTTGGCGAAGCAATCACCGTAACAGGCGCAGCTTCAGGCGGCAGCGGAACATATACTTATGAGTTCTACTATAAGAGAAGTACTGTCAGCACATGGACAAAATTTGGTTCCAACGGTAAAGGAACATTCCAGCCGGGCTCAGCCGGAACCTTTACTATCAGAACCTATGCAAAAGACAGCAAGGGTGCTTCTTCCATGAAAGAATTTACACTTACAGCAACAGAACCTCTTACCAATAAAACAACTGTCACTAAAACCGATTTTAAAGTCGGCGAAACCATCACCGTAACAGGTGCAGCTTCAGGCGGCAGCGGAACATATACTTATGAGTTCTACTATAAAAGAGATACGGCAAGCAGCTGGACTAAATTTGATAAAAACGGTACAGGCACATTTAAGCCGGGTTCAGCAGGCACTTTTACCATCAAGACCTATGTAAAAGACAGTAACGGCAGCGCTTCCGTAAAATCCTTTACATTAAAAGCCACCTGATAAAAACAAAACCATCCGCTTTAAACAAATATACCCCCGAAACAATAAGCGGCAAATAAGCAGCAGCCTCCGACAGAGCATATACCTGTCGGGGGCTGCTGTTTCTAATTTATCAATCGTCTGGCGGCGTGCCGCCGCC
>CACZPV010000145.1 GCA_902783065.1 uncultured Ruminococcus sp. | reverse complement strand
CGGCTCGCCGGTCGCACGGTGGCGGAATTTTCATTGTATTTCTTTGATTGTTATGATATAATGTAATGGTAAGCTGGATTTGGAGCGGCTCCTGTGCGGTGCTGCTTTGAATTATGATTGTAAAAAGATATTGAAAATCCTCTGATAGCTAAGGTAACCCCTAGACTTTCATAAAGTTTGCAATCGGCTGAAACTACTTAAAAAAGGATGATGAATAAGGTGTTAAAGCTTGAGAATATTTCCTGGGATACACCAAACGGTGCGGCTGTGCTGAAAAACCTGAATCTCGAGATACCGGAAGGAAAACTGGTTGTTATTACCGGACCTAACGGCGGAGGAAAAACAACCCTTGCAAAAATAATCGCTGGCATCTATAACCAGAAAACAGGAAGAATACTGCTGGACGGCGAGGATATTTCTGATCTCGATATTACCGAAAGAGCTAAAAAAGGAATCAGTTTTGCATTTCAGCAGCCTGTCAGATTTAAAGGAATTACAGTGCGGAAACTGATAGAACTTGCATCCGGTAATAAGATGAATGACGGAGAACTTTGTGATATACTTAGCAAAGTCGGACTTTGTGCAAGAGAATATATTAACCGTGAAGTTGACTCTACACTTTCAGGCGGTGAGATCAAAAGAATTGAAATTGCCTCTGTTCTTGCAAGACATACTGCCGTCAGCGTTTTTGATGAACCGGAAGCTGGTATTGATCTGTGGAGTTTCTCAAATCTGATTAATGTATTTCAGGATATGAGAAAGGAACTTAAGGGGACGCTGGTAATCATTTCTCATCAGGAACGTATTCTTGAAATCGCTGATGAAATAGCTGTTGTTTCCGACGGAAAAATCAGCGCCATCGGAAAAGCAGACGAGATGATGAACAAACTCATGAACAGCAACGGTATATCGGGTGTCTGTTCCAAACAGGAGGTACTGTTGAAATGAAAAAAATCACTGAAGATCTTTTAAGACAGATCTCCGAATGGGACGGAGAATATAAAGGTGCCTATAATATCCGCGAGGACGGAGCCTGTGTTGGCAGAGTGTCAAGCAAAAATATTAAGATAGAATCCAAGAAGGATAAACCGGGTCTTGAAATACATATTGCACCAAGTACAATAGGAGAGACCGTATCTATCCCTGCCTGTGTTACCCACGGAGATGTGGATGATCTGGTATACAATGATTTCTTTGTCGGTGAATATGCTGATGTGACAATTGTTGCCGGATGCGGTATTCATACGGAAACGGGTGAACCTGCAAGACATAACGGTATACACAGGTTTTTCCTTGGAAAAGGTTCAAAAGTAAAATATGTTGAAAAGCATATCGGTACAGGTCATGGAACAGGACTTCGCTCTATTGACCCTGTCACCGAGGCAGAATTGGGAGAAAATAGTGTACTTGAAATGGATACAGCACAAATCGGCGGCGTTGACCGTACACTGCGTAATACAAAGGCAAAAGTGGGAGCTGGTGCTAGACTGCTGATCAGAGAACGTATTCTCACTGAAAAGGAACAGTCTGCTCAGACGGAATTTGAAGTGGAACTCAATGGCAAAGATTCGGGTGTTGACCTGATCTCCCGTTCGGTGGCAAGAGATAATTCCCGTCAGGGCTATCATTCTGTAATTATCGGCAATGCACCATGTACAGGACATTCGGAATGTGATGCAATCATATCTGAAAAAGGAAAGGTTGATGCCGCACCTGAACTTCATGCTCATGATAATGATGCTGCACTGATTCATGAAGCTGCCATCGGTAAAATTGCCGGCGAACAAATCCTTAAACTTCGTACTCTCGGTATGACCGAAGAAGAAGCCGAAGCTACTATTATTGATGGTTTCCTCAGCTGATTAAAAAATGGCAGACATCTGCCCTTTTCTCTATTAATATTGCTGCGGATTTCTCTGGGGGAAACCCTTTCCTAAAAAAACTGAACTTTAGGGAAACGCTGATTAATTCATTAATCGGTGTTTGGAGTGTGGGACGAAGCTCCACGCAAAACCACTTCTGGGTTCGTTAGAATTTTAAAATGCTATTTATTCAGTGTTTTCTTAGTTTTTGATAATTCAATTTATCATGAACCGAGAAAGCAGACGACTGAAATAATTGTTTTAATCTAAAAGACTGTGGGTATTAGTAAGGGTCCAACGTAACGCT
>CACZPV010000144.1 GCA_902783065.1 uncultured Ruminococcus sp. | reverse complement strand
GTACATTTGTGGTTTTGGTTGTCTTGGTTTTTGAAGTAGTTTTCTTTTCTTTAGCAGACTTTGCAGGAGCCTTTGCCTTAGCTGCCGCTTTCTTTTCGGGAGATTTTTTGGCAGCAGTTTTCTTTACAGGCTTTTCAGCTGTAGCTTCCTTTGCAGTTTCCTTGACAGCTTCAACTACAGCTTCTGTCTTAGTTTCATTCACCGATTCTTTCTTAACTTCAGTCGCAAATTCTGCTTTTACTTCAGCTGCGGGTGCTTTTTTGTTTTCGGTTTTCTTTTCTTCTGCCATTGCTGTTACCTCCAATAAAATAATTTGTGATTACATTATACAATATTACTTTCTTTCTGTCAATCCGTTTTATAATAAAAAATTCATTGTTCGGCAGTATTTTCAAGAGAATTGAGAATGTATTGTGTCACGCGTGACACAGAGTTAAAAGTAGTACAGTGATCTCAATCAATTTCGGGCATAGATTTCCCAAATATAATCTGATAAAGTATTACAAAAATGTAATTCACGCAAATATATGTCATCTCACGCAAATTGTGTTGACTTTTTGAACATTCATTGATATACTTGTGAAGTCAGATGATCATCTAATATTATTTAAGGAGGAACAGAAAATGAGAAGAGGCTTTTCAAAAGCCACTAAATATACCGCTGCACTAGCACTTGCAGGTATGATGATGGCAGGCAGTTTGCCTGTTTTAAGTGTTTCGGCTGCTAATGGATATGCCCCGGCGGAGGACAGACGCCCCATACCGGAATACAAAGTAACCATCCACTGGGAAGTTGTCAACGATTATGATGACGGTGACACATATGGGAATGTGATATCACTTTACACTCTTTATCCTAAAACAATAAACTGGAGAAATGAGTATACTAACTACACTGAAACCGATAATAAAGATCTTAAGAACGTTGCAAAGGATAAGGGTAGTCACTCTGTAACCTACACAGTAAATGGTGTTCCGGAAAAGATCTATTATCAAAGTTACGGAAAAACCAGAGATGTCAGTGAATGGTATATCACGGAGATCGATGTTGCCCCTGTAAATGTTGTTGAAGAAAGCGGAAAGCCGAAGTCTGTTGTATTTTGGAAAGGCAAGTTAGGATGCAAAACCAAAGGTGTAGGTGGTACTTACAAAGAAACCTATCTTGATTTTTCATCAGGTGAACCGGTTCTGAAATCCTGGAGCGGCGATGCACTTTATACTGAAAAATATTTTAAGGATATGGGAAAAGGCATAACACCGGCAGGAGTTACACCATTGAAATCCGACTATACTGATGTTTATGTACCCACAAGTGATAGTTCAGCCAGAAATACTTATACTCTAACAGGTGGTGTAGCATACGATCAGTACGGTGCAATGCTGACAAATCAAACGGGTTATTACAAAGCAGATCACGGTTATGTTCGCTATACGAAAGACGGTAGCTTCTATATTGAAAATTTCGCCAATGACAAAGAAGACTATGATGTTACCCTCACCAAAATTATGAATTACGGCAACTCCGCCGATTCTACCTCAGTAACAAAAAAATTCAGAGTACATACATTTGATTATACTTTAAACTTCATCGATGGCTATGGCAATAAGATCAAGACAGAAACAATTGATTACGGTGATAGTGCCACTCCTCCAAGCATACCTAAATATATAGCCAAGAACGGCTATTTCTATAAATTCGAAAGATGGTTTGGCACATATAAAAATGTAAAATCAGGAGCAAAAAACGCGAACATTGAAGCACTTTATTATGACACTTCAAGTTTCTTCGCAGGTTCGGGAACAAAGACCGACCCTTACATAATAGGCTCAGCCCTTCAGTGGGAACAGCTGGGTGAATACATAAAGTCAGTTGATGCAAGCCAAATGTACTTTAAGCTTGCTAAAGACCTGACTGTAGACAAAATGGTCGGCAATGAAAATTATCCTTTCACAGGAACATTTGACGGCAACAATAAGACGCTTACAGTAAACTATGATGTTTCTGATGAATATGCTGCACCTTTCCGCTATACAAACAATGCTGTTATCAAAAATCTGCACACCGCAGGAACTGTCAAAACAAGCGCAAAGTACAGCGCTGGTGTGGCAGGCAGCACCAATGGTACTACTACGATTGAGAACTGCCGTTCAAGCGTTATTATCGACAGCTCAGTAAACGGCGACGGTACACATGGCGGCTTGGTTGCAGTTGCGAATAACTCATCAAAAAGCGCCCTGAACATCAACGGCTGTGTATTTGACGGAAAGTTTTTAGGAAAAAATACCACAAGCTGCGGCGGTTTCATCGGCTGGAGAAGCAGCGCTGTTCAGATAAAAGACAGCTTATTCGACCCTGCCGAGATAGGTACCAATCAGTCTGAAAGCGCGATGTTCGCACGTAACAAGGCTGACACCGTAAACAGTTATTATCTTTCCTCCTTCGGATTTGATACAGGCAAACAGTGGC
>CACZPV010000143.1 GCA_902783065.1 uncultured Ruminococcus sp. | reverse complement strand
CTCTGTTGTAATTGTAAAACCCTGAGGAACAGGGAGACCGATATTGGTCATTTCAGCAAGGTTAGCACCTTTACCGCCGAGAAGTTCACGCATATCAGCTTTACCTTCTGTAAACAAATAGACCCATTTTCTAGCCATTGGAATTACCTCCTGAGAATTAAATTATCGACTTAGGTCGGTTGAACATATTATAACATATATCCCAGTCAATTTCTATTGTTTTTTGTAAAAAATTTGAATTTTTTTAAAAATATTCCGATTTTTTTATCTTTTTTAGCCGTCCCGAAAAAAACGGAACGGCTAATACACAATGATATTATTATTTACGGGAATTTTTATAAGTGTCCAATGACTGTTTGGCCCATTCTCTGCCGATATTCAGAAAACCCGGCTGAGCATTAACTTTTGTGAAATACTTTCTGATAATACCCACAGAGCGTTTATAGATATCAAGTCTTGTGGACTGGATATATGAACGTTTATCCCCTCCCACAAAAAATTGAAAGCTTACAGTATTTTTTTCCTCATCGATATCGGTAAAGTATCCGGAATAGACATTATGTCCCGTATCTTTGGCAACTACCTCTGACACTGCCAGTTTTGTCAGTTCCAATGCCAGATCATCGTAGTTGTTTTCAAAAATAATTATCTTTTCTTTTAATGAATTGATATCAGGCACAATACGTTTTCTGATATCCTGCAGATCGCTGTACTGACTTTCCAGTTTCTGATCTACAACCTTTTGTCTTTCAACCTGAGGAATAAAATAAATCATAAATTTATGTTCAATATCATTATAAAGAAACGGATGTTGAAATCTTGTTGAAAAACCGCATTTTTTACATTTCCATCTGAAAATGCTTTCATCAAAAACCGCCTTTCTGATGTCGGGTTCTTCAACTGTATTAGCACTGATAATAATATTGGTAGCGGACTGTTGTCTGCATTTTGGGCAAATAACAGATTTTGTCACAATCTCAGACATAATATCAACTCCTCTGAAAAGTATTTATTCAGTGAATTTCACTTCCGATTTAAAAACACATAAATCTTCACTTATATATTATAGCATATATATTTTGTTTTGTCATACATTTATTTGCAAAGCCGAAACACATTTACGCGAATTTCCCTGTGGGAAACCCTTTCCTATAAAAAATGAAAATATTTATAGGATCAGACTATATCCTATAATTTAAAAATTCCAATATCCAATCCTACAAGATATGTAATCAGACCAATTACGCTGTCAAGTATAAATCCTGATGCAGCGTCATGTTCTTCAAAAAATGAGGGAATAAGCTTAATACTGTCGCCTAAAGATAAACTTCCTTCAAACGCCTTATATATATCTACTCCGATTCCGATATAAATCCCTGCACAAAATATTCCAAGGGAAAAAAGAATTGCTATAGTAAGTTTAAGAGGACGTTTGTTTTCTTCAAAAGCTAATCCGCCGAACGCACCGCCAAGTCCGGCAGCAATTCCTGAAATAAAAGCCAGTCGGCCTACAAATGAAAGCCCAAACCATAAAGCTCCGCCAATCAAACCTCCAAGGATTCCACATCCTGCTGCCAGAATTATTTCTTTAACAATATTGTTTTCCTTGTTCTGCAAATCAATTACCTCCTTTGTATTTTGATTTTATTCTTATCAAATCATATATTCCCAAAAGAATACAACCCAATGCATAACATACAATATCCTTTGGATCACATACCGTGCCAATCATCGTGCGTACTATTTGAGAAGTTATACCAAGTCTGTCTGCAATTTGTAGCCCCTGCAATAATTCTACGATTGAAGCAAACAAAAAAACATACAACGATAGTAATTTTAATTTTTCTGGCAAAAACATCCTGATAAAACAGTAAATAACAATAACAACAAGTACATCACCCAGATAGGGACGGACAAAATTATCGTGAACAAAAATGCCTATAAGTATTTCTATAATGGTAAACCCTAAAAATGCTATACCATATACTATACGATTTCTTTTCATTTTAACTCCAGTTTAAATGACAAACCGACTCATCGGAATAATCTCCCACGAGCCGGTTATATATTCATCAGATCAGTTCAATTACAGCCATCTCAGCTGCATCACCGCGGCGAGGACCAATCTTTGTGATCCTTGTATATCCGCCGTTTCTGTCAGCATACTTAGGTGCGATCTCTGTGAAAAGCTTATTGACTACATCTTCCTTTGTGATGAAAGCCATAGCTGCTCTTTTATTTGCGAGATTCTCGACCTTTGCTACAGTAATAAATTTCTCTGTCAAAGCACTAACTTCTTTCGCGCGAGAAACCGTGGTTTCGATCTTGCCGTTTTCAAGCAGGAAAGTAACCATTGCTCTGAGCATTGCAGTTCTATGAGCAGTCTCTCTG
>CACZPV010000142.1 GCA_902783065.1 uncultured Ruminococcus sp. | reverse complement strand
ATAGGTACGCAGTGTGGTATACATTATATCAATTTTCATAACCTCACCCACTATTCCCTCTGTTTCAATAAAATCACCGGTTTTAAATTTACGGTTGAGAATAATCAGCGTTCCGCTGGCAACGTTAGCAAGACTGTCCTTTATAGCAAGACCTATTGTAACGGCCGCTGCACCAAGTGTAGCAATGAGTGTAGAAATGTCAAATCTCAGCGAACCAAGAATACAAACTCCCAGACAGACCCATAAAGCAGCCTTTGTGACAGAAGTTAGAAAGCTGATTATAGTCTGGTCTGCTTTGCTGCGGTTAAGTGCTCTTGTCATAATATGTATAAGCAGTCGAATCAGCCAATAACCGCCAAGCAGTAAAACAACAGCAGATATAATATTCGGAATATATCCCATAAACCAATCTGCCGCATCATTCAGCCAAATCTGCATATTGCTGAGATTTTGCTGCACTTCTCCTTCCAGTGCATTATCAAGTATCAAATAATTCATATTGTGTATCCCTTCTATAATAATAATAGTCTATTGTAAAAGTCTGAAATTTCTTTTTCCATGCAGTTTTTGGTATCATGTGTTTTACAATTTTTCTCCGATGTAATTCGCCTTTTTCGTCCGTGTTCTTCGGTATTATCCCGTTTCGTTCAAAAGTTTGTTTAAAGAAAAGATCCATATAGACAATTTTTAGTTTTTTTAGGAAAGGGGTCTGGGGGAGAACCCTTTGTTTTTAAACAAAGGGTTTCCCCCGGGGAAGTGCGTCATCGAAGAATTATCTTGCGGAACATAAATTATTATGATAAAATAATCAAACAGCCTCTGTAGTGAATCGAATGTGTAAGTTAATATTTTATTAATCTTACAATCAGTTAAAAAATATGAAAAAGGAGTAAAACGTAATGAGCGATGCACTAACCTGCGAAAACTGTACATACTACGTGTATAATGAAGATTATGACGAATACGAATGTCTTGTAAATCTTGACGAAGACGAATATTATGCTCTCATAAGCGGACAGCGTAAAGCATGCCCTTATTATCGGAAAGATGATGAATACGGAATAGTAAAGAAACAGATGTAAGCCGTGCAGATGCACGGCTTTTTTTCAATACTCCGATAATCATGCGTATCTATTACATAAACAGCGATATAATAAACGGTATTCCGTAGGAAATAAAGCTCATAATAACAGTTGCCAGTATCAGTCCGCCGAGAATGGCAAGACATGCATCCTTAAGCTTGAAATGAAACAGCGCTGCTACAAGAGAACCGGTCCATGCACCTGTTCCCGGCAGCGGTATACCTACAAACAAAAGCAATCCCCACTTCTTATGCTTCATGATCTTCTCTGCACCTTTTTCGGCTTTTTCTTCTAATTTGTTGACCATTTTAACAAATTTCGTATTTTTCAGCAAATCAAATATTTTTTCAATAAACAATAAGATAAACGGAATCGGCAGTAAATTACCAATAATGCAAATGGGTATTGCCTTCCACATATCAACATTGAGTATACTTGCAGCAATCAAACCTCCCCGCAGTTCCAGAATAGGAAAAAGAGAAATAATGAAAACCACCAATTCAGCAGGTATACCGCCAAGTGCCGACACAATATTCTGAATAATTCCTTCCATTTTTATCCTCCTGAATGATATCTTAAGACATTTCAGTAACAAAATCAGACAAATACCGCATAATAATTTGAGATTTTCTGATTTAATAACAGAACAATTACCATTATATCCTAACTTGACGCTCTTATCAAGTATTGATAAAAAATTTTATGTCATATGACGTTGTATTTTTTAGTTGATATTGAAAACAAAAAAGAAATATTGTAAAATAAGATTGTAATCTTCCGGGAAAACACTGAATTAATATGGAGGAATCATCTTGAAAAGATTTTATCTGGTTTGTCCGACATGCGGTAAAACCGCTATGTCTGGTCTTGATATTTACGAACACAGGTCTTTAAAATGCACATGCGGAAATGTGATACAATTCAATCTTGAAAATTTAGTACTTAAGGAATGTGACGGCTGCGGAAAAAACCTTGCTTTTCAAATCAGCGGAGGCAGAACACAAAGCTGCTTTTTATGCGGAAAGTCACATACCGTAATTCCCCCTGCCAAAATGCTGGAGGGTGATGACAGCAGCAACTACCAACAAATGGAAACTCTTTTAAACAAAGGTCTTATGACAAGGACAAAGCTTGCAAAGGCAAAAAATCTTTTTGAAAATATAAATAATAAAGGTAATCTTTCCGCTTATGAAAACCATATCAATAATTACAACGACTATATTATGTATGAATCAGAGTATAACTCTGCTGTCAGAATCATGAATGAAACTCTGAAAAAGCTTGACGGTGCTTTGCAGTATCATGTCAAAGAGGAACTGGATGAAGCGGAAAAAATTCTCTCACAGACAGCAATTCGTTTTACAAGACTCGGCAGCTTTAAAAAAAGCAGCGAATATAAAAAACAATGTGAGGAAAAAGCTTCTGTTTGTCATAGTGCAAAAAGTAATCCTGACTTTGCCGTGCAGCCGCCTGCAAAAACACCTTCACAAAACACCTCTGTACCTGAAAGCCAGAAAAAATCTGCTCCTCCTCCCCAAAAATCTTCATATAACTCTTATAAAACTTACTATAACCCATCATATTCAAAATCCAGAAAAAGCCCCAAAAAATTGATAATATCTGTGGCTGCCGTATTTGCCGTATTATCTGTGGGACTAATCGTATTCTTTGTGTTTGGAAATCAAAAGGACGAATCAGGGAACGGTCCGGCTTTTCTCTTTCTTCCTTCTGGAAGCACTACAGAAAACTCCGACAACAGTAATACTTCTGTATCAGATGAAAATAATACGGAAGATGAATCCGGACTTGAATCAATTTATCAGGAATTTCAAAAAATGATGGATGAAAATAACTATGATCTCTACACCCTGAATATGTATACTGACAATCTCAAAGGATACAAAGATGCCGACAGTATTTTTGAAGCACATAAGGACGGTTTTTACAATACGTTCTCTACATCAGCAAAATCTTATACAAGTTCCACCAGCTATGATGTTTTTGCAACAGTTGAAGCTCTGGATGGCCTTAGTAAGCTTAACAGCTATAAAGATTCCGATGTTCTGATTCGTTCCGTCATTGACAAAAACATGAAATATGTCAGAAGATATGAAAGTATGAAAGACTATATGAACGCAGGAACAGTACTGCTCGAAATGAGCGATTATCTGTCATATTACAACGGTTCGGAAAATCCTGCTTCTGCCATATACGATATAGCAGTGATACTGTCTGAAAAGGATCGAAGCAATGATGAACGTTTACTCGCTGCTGATCTTTTCGGAACTATACCTGATTATAAAGATGCCGCCAAGTTGAAAGATAAACTAGAAAATTAATAAGACAAATTGTAGCGT
>CACZPV010000141.1 GCA_902783065.1 uncultured Ruminococcus sp. | reverse complement strand
TTCTTCTACAACCTTATCCCAGTCCTTCTTACCCTGTGCATACTCAAGGAGAGATGCGCCAAAGCCCTGTTTCCAGTTCTCAGAAGGAATACCTGCGAATGTCCATTTAACAGATGTTTTACCATCTTTGCTCATCCAGTTAAGTACGTCCTTAGCAAGAGGATCAGAAGGTTTCTCGTTATCACCGAAGGAGTTGAACGGAGCAATAAAGCCAAGTTCATTAACAACTGCATTCTTGCCGTAATCGCTTGTAAAGAGCCAGTTAAGGAAATCAGCAGAAGCCTGCTGTGTAGCTGCGTCTACCTGGCTGTTAATTGCGAAATAGTTTTCAGTACCTACGCACAGACCCTGATCTTCTTCGCCTTGAACACCGGTATAAATGGGAAGGAATTTAATATCTTCTTCCTTAACCTTATTGCCTTCTACACCGCTTACCTGACCCCATGCCCAGTTACCGTTCTGGATCATAGCACACTTGCCTGTAGCAAACTCAGCCATTGACTCGTCAACTGTCTTACTGCCGAGGAGTGTCTTTTCTGTGCAGGAGTTGTCAATATAAAGATCAAAAATATTCTTATAGTTATCAGCAAAAGTAAACTGAAGCTCTGCTGCATTCAGACAATTGGTGATCGGATCGCCGCCGTCCTTGAACTCATAGAAAATCGGAAGGTTCATAAGGTGTGTCTGCCATCTCCAGTCATCGCCTGACTTGAGGGATGTAGAACCGAATACACCGTCAATTCCCAGATCCTTCTTCTTTGCCGTCATATCCTCAACAACTTCCTTAAGCTTAGCAAAGTTGTTGATCTCATCAATAGATGCTGCCTTTGCGCCGTCTGTTGCGAAGTATTTGCTCATAATAGCATTATTATAGATAATACCATAACCTTCAACAGCATAAGGAACACCAAACACACCATCACCGTCTGTAACAGCCAGTGACTTATCATTCAGCTGGTTATAAAGCTCTGTATTCTTCATATCAGCGCAGTAATCTTTCCAGTTCTGATAACCAACAGGACCATTGATCTGGAAAATTGTAGGCGGCTCTGATTTGCCCATTTCAGATGTAAGCATCTTTTCATACTCACCGGAAGCAGCTGTCTGTACCTTTACCTTAACACCTGTTTCCTTTTCGTACTCTTTTGCAATTGCATCATACTTATCTGAAATTTCAGGTTTAAAGTTGAGGAAGTAGATCTGTTTAACGCTCGAAGTATCTACAGATTCCTCTCCTACTACAGGCGCACTGTTTCCAGAGTCATTGTCCGAATCCGAACCAGAACCGTTACAACCTGCGAGAACTCCTACTGCCATACATCCTGCCATCGACAAGGCAAGAACTTTTTTCAGATTTTTCATAGTGATTGCCATCTCCTCGAATAAAATATTGTTTAAGAATAAATACCGCAGAAATTATATATAAATTTGCCGTCACCTGCGGAAAGATTCTATGTAAATCATACCATCATTTTACCAAATTATCAAGTGTTTTTTGATATAATTTTTAAATTTTTTTCTCTATTTCTGTTTTATTTGTCATATAAGCAAAATAGCACATTGTTATATTTATTTAAATTAGACTTTCCGGATGTTTTATTAAATTTCACATTGAAAAAATCACCATACAGATACGCTTTTTCCCCATCCCTGCCCCTTTCCGGCGAAAATCGGCAATTTGTAGTGGACGTCTGTCTTTGGAAAATTCAACACACCCAAGAACCTGCATGCTTAATTTGCAGTCTGTTTTTATCAGATATATATTAGTGTATATATGTGAAACCGACGGCTGCCTGCAACAAGCTGCCGTCGGTAACAATTATATCCTTTCACTCAACATATACGGGGAAAGAATTAAATTATTCTGTTTTAAAGATGATTTCACATCAATAATCCTCTGATTAGAACTGCCACGGAACCGCAGAGAAATATCTTTTCGTGAAAGTACAAATTCTCCGTCTACCAATATATCAATCATTGAGAGCATTTCGTCAGTCATTTCACAATGGGCGCATCCTCCCTTGCAAAGCTCGCTGTCAAACAAATATCCGCTGTAACACCAGATATTCTTTCCGGGATATATTTCCCTCACCCTTCTTAAAAAAGGTACCAGAACGCGTTGATTTTCCGGCTCAAACGGTTCTCCGCCGAGCAGCGATAAACCATCGATATAATCCGGATGCATCATAGAAAGAATCTTATCCTCTGTTTCTATGGTAAACGGGGTACCGTAATCAAAGCTCCATGTTTCCGGCTGAAAACAACCCTTACAGTGATGGCGGCAGCCCGAAACAAAAAGAGATACCCTCACACCTATGCCATTTGCAATATCACAGTTTTTTATAGCACCGTAATTCATATCAGAGATGAAGCACCCTTTCTTTGATTTCCTGTGTTCTGCCCTGATTCCAGAACTGTGTTCCGATATATCCGCAGGTTCTGCGTGCCACATTCATCTTATCCTGATTTCTGTTGCCGCAGTTAGGACATTCCCATACCAGCTTTCCGCTGTCATCTTTGACAATCTGTATTTCTCCGCTATAACCGCAGCACTGGCAAAAATCACTTTTAGTATTCAGCTCCGCATACATAATATTATCATATATATACCGGATAACCTGCATCACAGCCGGAATATTCTGCTGCATATTCGGAACTTCCACGTATGAAATTGCACCGCCGGGTGATAGAGCCTGAAATTCAGATTCCAGCTTAAGCTTATCAAACGCACTGATCGGTTCTGTTACATGGATATGGTAGCTGTTGGTAATATAGTTCTTATCAGTTACACCTTCAACTATGCCAAAACGTTTCTGCAGACATTTTGCAAATTTATAGGTCGTGCTTTCAAGCGGTGTGCCGTATATACTGTAATCAATGTTTTCTTCCGATTTCCATTTAGCACAGTACTCATTGAGCTTTTTCATGATCTTGAGTCCAAGTGCTTTTCCTTCCTCGTCAGTAAGCTTTTTACCGATAAGACTATATACACATTCCCACAATCCGGCATAACCGAGCGACAGCGTTGAATAACCGCCATAAAGAAGCTTATCAATTACTTCTCCCTTTTTAAGCCGTGAAATAGCACCGTACTGCCATAAAATCGGTGCTGCATCTGAATGAGTACCGAGAAGTCTTTCGTGTCTGCACCGCAGTGCTCTGTGGCAAAGATCCATCCGCTCCTCAAAAATTCTCCAGAATGCATTGATATCCTTATTAGCACTAAGTCCGATATCCACCAGATTTATAGTAACGACACCCTGATTGAATCTGCCATAATACTTCGGTTTTCCGTTTTCATCCAAATAAGGTGTCAGAAAACTGCGGCATCCCATACAGGTATAACAGTGACCCTCACCGTTTTTATCGATTTTGTTCTTCAGCATAACCTTTTCGGATATATAATCAGGAACCATACGCTTGGCTGTACATTTTGCTGCAAGTTCAGTCAGGTAATAATAGGGATCTCCCTCATGAATATTATCTTCTTCCAGAACGTAAATCAGCTTCGGAAAAGCAGGTGTGATCCATACTCCGGCCTCATTCTTTACACCGGTACACCTCTGTTTCAGCGTTTCCTCAATGATCATAGCGAGATCTTTCTTTTCCCGTTCATTCCTTGCCTCATTAAGGTACATAAACACTGTTACAAAAGGTGCCTGTCCGTTAGTCGTCAGGAGTGTAACCACCTGATACTGTATTGTCTGAACACCTTTGGTAATCTCTTTTCTGAGCCTTTCCTCCACAATATTATCAATTGTTTCCTGTGGGATTTCCGTCCCCATAACATTTAGTTCCGCAATAAATTCTCTTTTGATTTTCTCTCTTGATATCTGTACAAAAGGCGCCAGGTGTGTCAGACTGATGCTTTGACCTCCATACTGGTTGCTTGCCACCTGTGCAATAATCTGCGTAGCTATATTACAGGCTGTTGAGAAACTGTGGGGCTTTTCGATCAGGGTTTCACTGATAACTGTGCCGTTTTGCAGCATATCTTCCAGATTAACCAGATCGCAGTTATGCATATGCTGTGCGAAATAATCGGCATCATGAAAATGAATGATTCCCTTTTCATGTGCTTCAACTATATCCATAGGCAGCAGTATCCTTCTTGTAAGATCCTTGCTTACCTCTCCTGCCATATAGTCACGCTGAACACTGTTTACAGTAGGATTTTTATTGGAATTTTCCTGTTTTGCTTCCTCGTTATTACATTCAATCAGACTAAGTATTTTATTGTCCGTAGTATTTGATGAACGCACCAACGAACGCTTGAATCTGTATCTGACATAATTTTTCGCCAGTTCAAAGGCTCCTTTTGCCATGATCTGATTTTCCACCAGATCCTGAATTTCCTCCACCGATACTGCACGATCCATACGAGAACATTTATATTCAACATAATCTGCAATATCCCGGATCTGCTCTTCTGTAATTTTACCATTCTCTGTAGCATTGTTCGCTTTTGTCACCGCAACGATGATCTTGTTGATATCAAAAGCCTCTTCGGAAGAATTTCTTTTAATAATTCTCATAGATCCCATCTCCATTGTTTTATCAATTTTTGGTCGACCGCAAAATTCCGAAAGCATCTTTTCGGTTTAACGGCTGTCATATAGAATTTCACCATTTTAACCTGAAAGCCGATTCATGCCGCCTCATCCATCTTCATGCCTGTAACAGCACTATG
>CACZPV010000140.1 GCA_902783065.1 uncultured Ruminococcus sp. | reverse complement strand
TGAGAAACTTGAAAAATTCCTTGGAGGAATCAAAGATATGAAAGAGATCCCAGGTGCACTCTTCATCGTAGACCCCCGCAAGGAAAGAATCGCAGTAGCAGAAGCAAAGAAACTCGGTATTCCGATTGTAGCTATTGTAGATACAAACTGTGATCCGGACGAGATCGATTATGTTATCCCCGGAAACGATGACGCTATCCGTGCCGTTAAGCTGATTTCAGGCGCTATTGCCAATGCAATTATCGAAGGCAATGAGGGCAGAATGGGCGCTGCAGCTGCTGAAGAAGAAGCTGTTGAGGAATAATTTAAAGTAAACGGAATAGCCGCAAATATGCTTTGCGGCTATTTTTTAAAGCTGAACATTGTAGTATAGTGACCGTTTAAAGCGGTTGTGTGAAAAATGTTTGAATATGGAGGTATTTATTATGGCTTTTACAGCAAAAGATGTTATGAAATTAAGAGAAAAGACGGGCTGCGGTATGATGGACTGTAAGAAGGCTCTTACCGAAGCTGACGGTGATATGGATAAGGCAATTGATGTACTCAGAGAGCAGGGTCTTGCTAAGGCAGCTAAGAAGGCTTCAAGAATTGCTGCTGAGGGTGTAGCGTTTGCTTGCACAAATGGTGACAACAGTAAGGGTGTTGCTCTGGAAGTAAATGCAGAAACAGACTTTGTTGCTAAAAATGCAGAATTTCAGGCATTCGTAAAAACTGTTGCTGACACAGTGATCACTGAGAATCCTGCTGATGTAGATGAGCTTCTTACAAAGACAGCAGCAGGAACATCTGTGACAGTAGCAGATCTTCTTCAGGAGAAGATTCAGACAATCGGTGAAAACATTGTAATTCGCCGTTTCAAGCTTTATGAAGGTGCAGTATCTGCTTATATTCATGCGGGCGGTAAAATTGCTGTTCTTGTAAAGTTTGATACAGATGTAGCAGACAGAGAAGGCTTTGCTGAGTATGCAAAGGATATTGCTATGCAGGTAGCAGCAGTTAATCCTTCTTATCTTAACAAAGAGGATGTTCCTGCTGAGGTACTTGAGCACGAGAAAAAGATAATGACCGAGCAGGTTGTTAACTCTGGTAAGCCCGCAGCAATTGCAGAAAAAATTGTAATGGGTAAAATCGGCAAATATTACGAGGAGAATTGCCTTAATAAGCAGTCATTCATAAAGGATAACAAATCAAGCGTTGAACAGTATACTGCTCAGACTGCAAAGGCTCTCGGCGGTTCTATTGTAATTTCGGAATTTGTTCGTTTTGAAAAGGGCGAAGGTCTTGAAAAGAGAAACGATGATTTTGCAGCAGAAGTTGCCAGCATGGTTAAATAATTCAGCTGGTTTTAGGCACATCAAAACTTAAATAGTATAAACAAAAAAAATAAGGGAAACGATTATACAAGCTACATGTAGTAATGTATTGTCGTTTTCCTTATGTCTTTATTATATGCTATTCTTCAAAAAATGCATTTGCTAAAGGAAAAAATATGAATTTTAAAATACTTTTATTTGATCTTGACGGAACATTGCTCAGAAGTGATAAGACAGTTTCCGACAATACGTTGTCAGTTATCAGTCAATGTAGGAAATCTGGATTAATAATTGGTATTTCAACATCAAGAAGTGATAAAAACTGTGTACAGTTTATCAAAAAGATTATGCCGGATATTATTATTTCCAGTGGAGGTGCATTGGTAAAATATCGTGATAAGTTAGTTTTTCGATCAGAATTTTCTGTTGATGAAACGAATACAATTATTCGGGAGATACGAAACATTTGTGGAAATGACTGCGAAATAACCGTTGATACATTTAATAATCATTATTGGAATTATAAAATTGATCCAAAGTGTATTGATCAAAGCTGGGGGAAAAGTATCTACAATGATTTTCAATCATTCAGCAGTTCATCACTGAAAATTTGTGCCGAAATAATTGATGAGGATAATTATAAAATTCTTAAAGAAAAACTATGCTATTGCGACAGTTTTCGTTTTTCGGACGGGTTTTGGTACAAATTTACAAAGAAAACAGCTACAAAAGAAAATGCTATTATACACTTGTGCGATTATCTTGGTATTCGTACAGAAGAAATAATTGCATTCGGTGATGATTATGCTGATATAGGCATGCTGCAGCTATGCGGTATAGGAGTTGCAATGGGGAATGCTGATGAAACTGTTAAAAATGCTGCCGATGTTGTGATTAATTCTAGCGATGAGGACGGAATCGCAGAATATTTAAAGAAAAAGCTGCTGTCATAGCAATCATCAAAACAGCCGTACTGCATTTAATGCAGATACGGCTGTAAGAATTTATTCCTGATTGTTTTCTGACACAGCAGTGGTAACTGCCGTGTCCTCAATTTCTTCACTGAGTGGGATTCTGACAGGAGGAGCCTCTCCGTCAAACCTGATGGAAATACCGTTTACTTCAACACCTTCATCAGCTCTTACCATGACATATTTCACACCGTCTATTACTTTGGTGTTAACCATAAAACTGTATTGTGGGTCAATATTAATAGTCACGTAAGAATTCTTGAGTTCAAACTGTTTGGGATTAACAATGTTCTGAGGGGGGATAACGGTTGCTTCACCAAAACCGTTTGTAAATTTTTTGTCAAAATCCGTCATTTCCTCTTCATTGGCACCACAGGTTTTCAGTACTCTTTTTACATCATTTTTATCAAGCAAAAGCGGTTCAGGATCTTTGCTTTCCTTATGCTCGGTAATCATATCGGAAATCATGTCATGTACAGACTGTACAAATTCGAAATTTCTGCTTTCCTGTGTAGAATCGGCAACAATATTAATAAAGGTTTCTTTTTGCTCTGCCGCCGGCATCTGCGCAACAGCGCCAAACAGTGTTTCCACTACTTCCGGATAACTTTCTTTAGTGCTTTTGGTATAGAATACAGCATTATAAATATTGGTTCTTCTGTCATCAAAACAGGGAAACATAAAGCCGATTTCCGGAGCTGCTACCGCTGCATCTGCACCGATATTTTTAAAAGTGTTGTCAGCTGTTGAAAAGCCAAGTGCTGTCCGGGTGATTTTGATGGGGCAGACGCTTGCAATAAAATAACGGAACATTTCTGTAGAATCGTCAATATTTTCATCGTTCTTTGAATAGGAAGGGACATCATATCTGTCATAAGCTAGAAGAATCAGATAATTTCCGTCTGTCTGATAAGTATCAATAATTTTCTGATAAAGCTGGTTAAGTTTTTCGTCGTCTTCAAGTTCAGATTCTCTGATGTCAGATAAAAGCTTGTGTTCCTCGCCTGTTGTTACTTGATCGGCAGAAAACTCAATATTCATAAGATTCCTGCCCACAGAACCGCTGATTGGCTTTTTCATAAGCTTCATAAGCCATTCTTTTTGTTCATCAGGTAAAACGGTAACAGGAATTTTAAAAGTTGATAATATTTCTTTTGTAGAGCTTACATAGCATCCTTTGACATTAGTAATATTACTTTTATCTGGTTTGAATCTTCTTTTTATTTCTGCAAATTCCTTATCTGTCATTATTATTTACCTCTTTTCTCATATTTAAGGAAACACTGAATAATTCATTAATAAGTCAGAGTATTCTTAAGGACTTAAATGTATAAAATCTGTTTTATTTATCAATATACATTCATTTGTTTGCTTGCTAAAACTTAAGATTCTATGATATCCTTAATATCATTTATAAGACATCATTGTTTTAACATCAAGCATTACAATTATAGCAATAAAATCCGTTTCTTTCAAGCATAATTTTAAAATATGTCGGTGTCAGTTTGATGTCAATCAAAAATAAGATAAACTCTGGCTTATTCTGCGGCAAATTATATTATATAATACCGAAATTTAAATAAAAAAATTGGTATTAATAGGTTGTAAATCTACATTTTGATAGACAGAATCAGCGGCATAATTGTTGAAATTTTGAAAAAAATGTGTTATCATAAATTGTAGTGTGTAGTTTTTTGCTGACGGAAAGCCGTTTAAATTGTATTAATTGCAATTCTGTGATTTCGGAGGAATATGATGAGCAGGGTGAGATTTCATAATCTGATTATGCAGCACGGAGCCGATATTCTTGATTCGGAAGGTATGAATATTGAAAAAAAATGTATTCAGCACGGTACATACAGTGTTTATGATCATTCTTTGTTCGTAACATCTATGTGTATCAGAATATCACGTAAACTGCATATAAAGGTTAATGACAAAGCAATGATCAGAGGGGCACTGCTTCATGATTATTTTCTTTATGACTGGCATGAACCGACAAAAGCAAACCGTATACACGGCTTTACACATCCGGGAATTGCACTGAGAAATGCGGAAAAAGTATTCCGTCTTGGTAAAATAGAAAAAAATATGATTAAGCGTCATATGTTTCCATTGACACCGGTTCCTCCCAGATATCGTGAATCAGTCATACTATGTATTGCGGATAAGATATGCGCAACCTATGAAACAGCCGGAGGATTCAAGAAAAAACTGACAAAAAAAATCAGGAGGGTCGATTCAAATGCCTGACATAGTCATGGTAGAAAAGTATTTCTTTTTACTTGTTGTTTACAGTATTATAGGTTGGGTCTATGAATGTATTGTAGAATCAATCAGACAAAAAAAGATTGTGAACAGAGGATTTCTTAACGGACCTTATTGTCCTATTTACGGATTTGGAGCGTTGCTTGACGTAGTGGCTCTCGGTTGGTGTCATAATCCTGTTATGTTATTTCTTCTTTCGGCAGTGTTGTGCTGTACACTTGAGTATATTACTTCGGTGGTTATGGAAAAACTATTCAATGCAAGATGGTGGGATTATTACGATTTTAAATTCAATCTAAACGGCAGAGTATGTCTTTTAGGCGCCTTTGCATTCGGTACACTGTCTATTTTGCTGGTTAATTTCATACATCCGTTTTTTCTTTGGATTACTGATATGATCTATGCACCATTATTTCATATTGTATGCGTAGGATTACTTTTGATTGTAATAGCAGACAGTATTATTACAATTGCAGGATTCTCAAGCTTTAACGGTAAATTGAAAGAGCTGTCAGTCAATATTAATAATATAAAGGAAAATCTTGATTCCAGAGTTAATTCTTCCAATACTGTCGAAAGAATTACAGCAGCTTATTCTAAATTTACACAAAACTTGAATTTTCAACAATTAAGACTTCTGCGTTCTTTTCCGAAACTTCATTCCATTAAATACGGTAATATTTCGGAAGAAATTAAAAGATTTATTTTCAGAAAAAAGAAATAAGTTTTTTGTGGTATTGTGCGATTAAAAGGTCGGTGATTTTTTTGAATCACCGGCCTTTTGGCATGACTTAATAATAGATAACCAAAACTTTGCACTTGTAATACTATAGTAAACGAATCTAATTATATGATTTGGGAGAGTAGCTATGAACAGTTGATAAACTAAGATACAATTCATGTCATGGAGCAGGGGAGGATACAACAAAGATATTTTCCTGAAATAAATGACTGTCAGCTTTCGTAACGTTTCTTTAAGGCAGAAAGAGCTTTTTTCTCAATACGCGAAACATATGAACGGGAAATATTGAGCAAAGAAGCGACTTCACGCTGTGTAAGCGGATTTTTGCCGTCCAATCCATAACGTAAGACAATTATTTGTTGTTCTCTTGATGATAAAACTTCCTTGATATAACTTTTCAGACATTCCGTTTTGAATTTCATATCAAGATCATCGACAATTGTATCGTCAACTGCCATGGTATCCATTAATGTCAGAGCATTTCCTTCAGCATCCGAATCAATTTCTTCGTTAATTGAAACATCCTTTGCGCTTTTTCTTGCACTTCTGAAATACATCAATATTTCATTATCGATGCATCGTGATGCATAACTTGAAAGTCGTATGCTTTTATCTGGTTTGAAAGTTCTGATTGCTTTAATCAATCCTATCGTACCGATGGATACCAGATCATCCGGGTCTGCACCTGTAGCATAATATTTCTTAACAATATGTGCTACTAATCGAAGATTATGCTCTACCAGCTGATCTCCTGCATCGCTGTCGCCGGCAAGAAACTTTTCCAGACATTCTTTTTCTTCTTTTTCTGAAAGCGGCTTAGGAAATTGACCTGAATTTGTGACGTGTAAAATCAATAAAAATGAAATTTTCCCGATCAGATCAGATAATAAGTCGAACAATGTAACCACCTCTACGAAAATCTATGCTAAATACTATGCAAAAATTATAATTTTTTGATGAAAAAAATGATGAAAAAAATTAAAAAAGTGCTTGACATTTTACTTAATATAGTATATAATGATAACTGTCGCTGAGAGATGCAGTGATGTGAGTATGCGGATGTAGCTCATCTGGTAGAGCGCAACCTTGCCAAGGTTGAGGTAGCGAGTTCGAGCCTCGTCATCCGCTCCAGAATTCCCCCTGACATTTGTGTCGGGGGTTTTTTATTGCAAAAATGCTGCTCAAGAAGTTCTGTTACTGTCGGCTTATACTAATTTCTGATAAAAAACGGACTTGGATTTACGGTCTTTTTTATCGTGTAATATTGATAAGACTGTAGGTAAAGCTGCACAAGAATGCCCACCGTGAGATATACTCCTGCGGTGGGCAAATTGTTATTCTGTACTGTATGGTTCTTTTTAACTTCTGCGGTAAATTCTCCATCCGGAAGTGAATCTGATAAAAGCTTGTCATTTTTTATTTCGAATAATGCCATATCTGATGTTTCTATCAAAACTTTTGGTATGGTAATAACTGCAATACCGCTGTTCTCGGTGAGGCTGGTTTGCAGCGTTCTGATGCAGTGTACCTCTGTATGCTTATTTTCAAATAAACTCTCTTTTATTTTTTCACTTTTGCATTCTTACACTGTTCAAATATATAGTTTCTTACAAATTCATAATCTGTTTTTTCTGCATAAACCTGATTATGACAGAACGGTTCATCAAGTTTTATGAGGTCACGGTGTGGGTAACAGCGAACCTTACGCACTGTGGCAAAATCCGAGGACATTTCAGTTCTTGCAGCATTCATGCCTATACCAACAGTCGATAAATTGCCAGTGGCAATACCGGCAATGACCGTAATGTCAGTTATTGCTTTAGCCTTTTTTGCCTGATTTGGAAGCTGTTTGTGATTGATGCTGTTTTCATCCATTTCAAACATTACAATGTACTTTCCACCCATAATGGCTGCATAGATCAGCATGCTCAAACCAACGATAAGCGTCATACCGATTATAAAATAAGCAAAGAATTTCAGGTTTTCTATTATAAGTTCGTTGTCAAGATTGCCGTTAAATGCATCTGCAATGAATAGAAATACAAAAATACCGAGAATAATGAAGAAAAATATTTTCCATACAAGTATAAATATGGTAGGATTTCTGAGAATAGGCATTTCATA
>CACZPV010000139.1 GCA_902783065.1 uncultured Ruminococcus sp. | reverse complement strand
CTTTGTTTTCAAACAAAGGGTTTCCCCCAGAAAATGCGTTCAGCACCGCCGGCTCTCCTGAAATATCTGATAGACAAAAAGATGAAAGCGTGATATAATTGTATTGAAACAGAGAAACATTATATAGAACAATACGGAGGGGTTTATGATAAAAAAGATAGTGGCAGTCATTTCTGTGATGATAAGTTTTTGCCTTACATTGTGCGTAAATGCAGAAGGTATTTCTCCTGAATTGAACCGTGAACTGATTAATTTGTATCCGGGGCAGAGTTTCCGGCTTGCATTGACGGATTACTCCGGAAAATATGTTTTTACAACTCAAAATGCTGAGGTTGCTACAGTGGATCCGTCAGGAAATGTTACAGGTAACAATGTGGGAATTACGGAAATTACCTGTACCCTTGCCGGTGATAAGGAACTTAAATGTACTGTTAATGTTAAAAGCGGGAAAAGTCCTTCTTCGGTTACGCTTGATCAGCAGATAATTACTTTGACCAGGGGAGAGTCAGCACAGCTCAATGCCAGGGTTCTTCCGCAGGAAACGGGAAATTATATGAATTTCAGCAGTTCAGACGAATCTGTGGTTACTGTTGATCAAAACGGCACAATTAATGCTTTGCATGCCGGTACAGCAGTTATTACGGTAGAATCCGAAAGTACAGCTGTCAGCGCCGGCTGTTTCGTAAGAGTATTGTCTGATGACAGTGACAGCGAGTTTTCAACAGATGTCAGCGGTGTTTTGTACAATGCTTCCGGAGAAAAGCTTACGAATATGCCAATAGGTATTTTCAGCGGTGACTCATCTGCTAAGCTGACAACTGATTCAAACGGACAGTTCCGCTTTGAAAAGATTAAAGGCGGCACGTATGTGCTTACCGTTTATGGAAAAAATGGTTCGGAAGATGGTATCTCCACGAATATTATCGTCAATGCTAAGAATATGCGTCTGACCTGTATACTGACGGATGAAGCGGTCAGCGTTATGTACGGAAGTAACACGGTGACTGCCGGTACTGTGAGAGATATCCGTGTGTCACAGAAAAATATTCGTCTGAACAGCGGAGAAACCTATGATATCAGCTGTGCTCTTACTCCGCCGGATGCAAAAGACAGCAGACTGTTCTATCGGAGTGAAAATACAGATATTGCAGATGTGGACAGCAGCGGACGTATTACAGCGCTGAACGAAGGCGGTACTGTAATCTTTATCAGTTCTTCTGACGGAAGAATTACAGAAAAAATGACCGTAAATGTTACCAGATACGGAGTGGGAATGTTCGGGATGGCAATATTTATGATGCTTGCCTTTATTATCATATTGATTATTACTGCATTTGTGTATCTGAGAAAAAAAGATTATTCTCACGAAAAAAATACCGAAAGATAAAAGAGGGAAACTAATATGGCAGTAGCAGGGATTGTAGCCGGCGGTTCAGGACAGCGGATGGGCGGCAGTATGCCCAAGCAATTTATGGAGTTGTGTGGAAAACCAGTGATTATCAGAACTATTGAAGCATTTTTACAACATGCAGATATTGAATCAGTTATCATTGGAATTAATCCTGACTGGTATGATTATATGTCAGCATTGGTACAAAAGGATTTCCGCAATGGTGTTTATATCACAAAAGGCGGAAAGGACAGGAACGATACAATATTGAATATCATTGAATATGCCCGGAATACGCTGCATTGTAATGATAATGAGATTATTCTTACACATGATGCCGTAAGACCTTTTGTGACAGAAAAAATGATCAGTGACAGTATTGCAGAAATGGATCGCTGTGAAATCTGTACTGCTGCTATCGCCGCTGTTGATACTATTGTTGTATCAGAAGATGGTGAAAATGTATGTGAATTTCCTCCAAGAAATACAATGTATCAGGTACAGACACCGCAGACATTCCGAATAGGAAGCTTTTCAGAAGTTTACGGAAATCTTACAGAAAATGAAAAGAAAACTGTTACTGATGCCTGTAAGCTGTTTAGCCTTAATGGATATAGGGTCAGACTGATTGACGGCGACAGAAACAATATTAAACTTACTTATCCGTCAGATTTTTTCCTTGCAGAAGCAATTGTCGGGAAATCAGGCAGTTGATTCTGCGGATATTTTCACAGAGTAATTGTTATTATCCATTAAATCAACTTCCCGGATTCAGGTAATAAATTATCCGATTGTAAAAAACCGATCCGAAAGTCAAAA
Organism: uncultured Ruminococcus sp.; assembly: GCA_902783065.1. Taxonomy (GTDB): domain Bacteria; phylum Bacillota; class Clostridia; order Oscillospirales; family Acutalibacteraceae; genus UBA1213. The sequence goes on along the minus strand of CACZPV010000139.1, from coordinate 2,500 downwards.
GGTAAAGGAAATCAGGACTTTTACAATCGACTGAGGATATAAATAAAACGGAGGATATGCAATGAATAAAAATAAATGGATAACACTTTTAATTAGTTTTTTAATGTGTATTTCATTTTGCGGATGTGATGAATTTGACAGATTCATGAATGGTGACCGGTATGATCATTATGACGATGGATATGGTTATAATGATAACTATAACAGTCAGGTAACGGAGCTGAATAGTCATTATATCGATGTTGGTCAGGGGGATTGCGAGCTGATTGAATTTCCTGACGGACAGACAATGCTGATTGACGCAGGACCGGCTGAAAGCGGAGATAAGATCGTTAAATATATTAAGCGGCTGGGTTATGATTATATAGATTATGTTGTGGCAACGCATCCTCATTCCGATCATATAGGAGGTATGAAGAAAGTCATTAATTCATTTGGCATCGGAGAAATATATATGCCCCGTGCTGAAACAACCACTAAAACTTATGAGGAGCTTCTTAAAGCGATACGCCAAAAGGGAGAAAAAATAAAAACCACAACAGCAGGAACTGAAATTTATAAGGGAAACGATCCATACGTTAAGGTAGAAACATTGGCTCCGAACAGCAGTCAATATGAAGAACTGAACAATTATTCTATTGTATTGAAAATTACTTATGGAAAGGTAAGACTTTTGTATATGGGTGATGCAGAAGTCCTTTCTGAACAGGAGATATTGAATAAATATGATGACGTATCCGCTGATGTGGTAAAAGTTGGTCATCACGGAAGCAACACTTCTTCCTGTCAGGAATTTGTCAGGGAGGTTGATCCGCAATATGCGATTTTTTCTCTTGGTAAAGATAATGACTATCATCACCCTCATTCACAGATCGTTCAGCGCTGGAAAAATGCCGGAGCTGAGATTCTTCGTACCGATCAGTACGGAACAATGATACTTCATACAGACGGAGATCAGTTTGATATTGATACGGAAAAGGAATGAAAAAAATTCACTGAAAATTGAAACGGAGGAGATAGCATATGGCAAGGGTAATTGTGGACAGGTTTGAGGGCGAGATGGCTGTTGTGGAAACTGAAAACGGAAAATTACAGAAAATACCAGGGATTTTTATTCCGGATGCTCATGAAGGCGATTGTGTGGACATTATAACAGGTAAGGTTTCCAGATTTTATTTTGCCAGCATTGATAACGATATGATGACAATTCTTACACCAAAGGGAAAATACGCTATGTCACCTGAACTCGGTGCGGATGCAAGACCGGGAGAACCGATCCTGTTTAATATCAGCAATTCACAAACTAAAAAACGTAAAACAAAAATCAAAACTCTGATGGGGGAATTGTTTGAATAGGTAGATCAGGCGGCTTACAGTGCTCAAACATAAAAGATCAATTTTAGCCTTAAAAAATAATTACGGAGATGATAAAGTATGAAATGTAAACGTATTCTTTCATTGGCTTTGGCAGCTTTTCTGACAGCAGCAATATGTTTTTCCGGCTGTCAGAATAATTCCGCTGATATTAACGCAGAGCAATCCGAATCATCCGTTGAAGCTGAAGTTTCAGAAAAAGTATCTGCATCGGAAAGTAAGGCGGCAGAAGAAAGCTCCGGAAAAGCGGCGGAAAGCAAAACGGAAACATCACTTAAAGAAAACAGCGATTCGTCTGAAGCATCTGTCAGCCAGAACACGATAACACCGAAAGTATGGGAAATAAAGGATGAAGATGGAAATGTAATGTATATGATGGGAACTATTCATCTTGGTAATGAAGAAATCATGCATATGCCGGATTACTTTGAAAGTACATTTGCAGGATGTGATGCACTTGCGGTAGAATGTGATACAACTAAGATGGCAATGGATTTGACCCAGATCACAAAATTAATGTATACTGATAAATCAACGATCAAGGAGCATGTGTCAGAAGAAGATTATCAAAAAGCAGTAGAGATTCTGTCCGGATCCTCGATGTACAATCAGATGTATGAATATATGAAGCCAATTATGTGGATTTCTCTGGGAGAAGTAGCGGCTGCTTCTAACGTTGGACTTACGGAAAATTACGGTGTGGATAAAATGCTGATTAACCGTGCCTATAAGGAAGGTAAGTCTGTATTGGAAGTGGAAGGAGCGGAATTTCAGACAGAAATTCTGACTTCAATTCCTGATGAAATACAGGAGCTTCTTTTTCACGAGATGGCTAATACAGAGAATTATATGGAAGAAATGGAAAAGAGTATGACAGAATTGTACGCCAACTGGGAAAAAGGTGAGGAAATAGCTTCTGATGAGGAAGTCAGTATGGAGGAAAGCCTGACAGAAGAACAGCAGGAATTTGTGGATGAATATAACAGAATAATGCTTGTGGACAGAAATAAGGGGATGGCAGATAAGGCAGAAGAATATATAAAAAGCGAAAAAACAACTTTTATGGCTGTAGGAAGTGCGCATTTCTACGGAGAAAACGGTATCCTTCAATTAATGGAGGACAGAG
>CACZPV010000138.1 GCA_902783065.1 uncultured Ruminococcus sp. | reverse complement strand
TCGGAAATTCTTTCGCAGATACAGACTGAACAGGAAGATAACGGTATACGTATCTCAAATATTGTTCTGATGGGAATGGGAGAGCCGCTGGATAATTATGATAATGTGATTCGTTTTCTGGAGCTTGTCAGCTGTGAAAACGGAATGAATATAGGAATGAGGCATATTTCTCTTTCAACCTGCGGTATAGTGCCGAGAATATATGATCTTGCGGAGAAAAAAATGCAGCTTACTTTATCGGTATCACTGCATGCTCCAAATGATGAGATTCGCAGCCGTACGATGCCGGTTAATAAACGGTATCCGATGGGCGAACTGCTTAAAGCATGCCGGTATTATGCAAAACAGACAGGCAGGAGAATTTCTTTTGAATATGCTATGATTGACGGAGTTAATGACAGTGATGAGTGTGCAGAAGAACTTGCAGAGAAAATACGGGGGATGCTTGCACATGTTAATCTGATACCGGTTAACAGCGTCAGCGGCAGCGATTACCGCAAAAGCCGCAGTGACAGATTAAAAAGTTTTACGAGCATCCTCGAAAAAGCGGGGATTACTGCAACGGTAAGACGAACGCTCGGCAGCGATATCAATGCTTCCTGCGGGCAGCTTCGTTCTTCCGCTGCCGGAAATAAGGCGGCAAAGGGGGAAGATACAGAATGAAATTATATTCACAAAGTGATATCGGATTAAGAAGAAATTCTAATCAGGATTACTGCATGACGGGATATTTCCCCGACGGCGCAGCCTGGGCAATCGTATGCGACGGAATGGGAGGAGCCAACGGCGGCAGTACAGCCAGCCGTGTGGCAACAGAAACCATTGCTGAAACATTGACGGGCGGTTACCGTGAGAATATGACAAGACAGGAAACAGAACGTCTGATGAAACTTGCTATCGATTATGCCAATAAGGCTGTATATGACATGGCAAAGCATGTTTCCGGACTGGAAGGAATGGGAACAACGGTAGTATGTGTGATCGCTAAGGATGACAGACTTCATGTCGTTCATGCCGGCGATAGTCGTGCTTATCTATGTACGAATGATACCATCCGGCAGATTACAACCGACCATTCTATTGTACAGGAGCTTGTGGAGGCAGGTCAGATTACACCCGAAGAAGCCAGAACTCATCCTAACCGTAATCTGATTACCAGAGCACTTGGGACGGAGCCGGTACTGAGGACGGATTATAATACCGTTGAATTCAGGGATGGTGCCAAAGTGATTATCTGTACGGATGGGATGTCAAATTACATAACAGATGAAAGTTTGCTTGAATTTATACGCAATAATGACTGTGACCGTCTGACAGATAAGCTGATCGAAAAAGCCAAAGAGCTGGGTGGCAGCGATAATATTACGGTAGCAGTTATATCAAGCTGATTTTTCTGTAAAACAGGAAACATATTGATATGATCCCTTGCAAGTGAACAATAATGATGATACAGTTTCAGATCTGAAAGGAGAAATATGAATGGATAAATACACCGGTAAAAGACTTGACGGGCGATATGAAATACAGGAGCTTATCGGCGTTGGCGGAATGGCAATGGTATATAAGGCTCATGATACAGTAGACGATACTACTGTGGCAATTAAAATACTGAAGGATGAATTTCTTGGAAACAGTGAGTTTATCAGAAGGTTTAAAAATGAGTCAAAAGCGATTGCTGTACTTTCACATCCGAATATCGTAAAGGTAAACGATGTCAGCTTTGGTGATAAAATTCAGTATATTGTAATGGAGTATATTGACGGTATTACATTGAAGGAATATATCGGTCATCAGCATGATATACCGTGGAAAGAAGCAGTTCATTTTACTGTTCAGATCCTGCAGGCTTTGCAGCACGCACACGAAAAGGGAATCGTTCACCGTGATATGAAGCCGCAGAATATTATGCTTTTACAGGACGGTTCGATTAAGGTTACGGATTTTGGTATTGCCAGATTTTCCGATAATGAAACACGTACTATGACGGATAAGGCGATCGGATCTGTTCACTATATTGCACCGGAACAAGCAAGAGGCGATAATACTGACGGCAAAGCAGATATTTACAGTGTTGGTGTTATGCTGTATGAAATGCTGACAGGTAAACTGCCGTTTGAAGCAGACAGTGCTGTTTCTGTCGCTATTATGCAGATGCAGAACGAGCCTACTCCCCTTCGTCAGATTAATGATAAGATTCCGGAGGGCATAGAGGAGATCACTCTGAAAGCAATGAGAAAAGACCCAAATCAGCGCTATGCAAGTGCCGGAGAAATGCTTGAAGCAATTGATATCTTCCGCAGAAATCCTTCAGTAAAATTCGGCTACAGCTATTTTGTGGATGATAATCCGACAAAGCTTGTTGAAAAACCCGGAAATGCTGCTGCTTCTGTATCTTCTGAGCCGGTATATGATGAAGAAGATTATGAGATTTATGAAGATGAAGCAGCTGTAAATCGTCCGAGAACGATCGTAAAATGGATAACCGGTCTGATAGCTATTCTGGTAGTCGGTGCTATTGTTCTGATGGGATATATGATGATCGATGCTAGTATGAAAGCAAATGAAACAAAGGACGTGGAAGTTCCCGAATTTGTCGGTAAGATGTATGACGAGATCAAGGCAGATAAAAGCTATAAATTCAAGTTTGAGATCAGCGCCGATTATGTGGCTGATAAACCGATAAATGTTGTGTTGAAGCAGGATCCGGCGCCTCATTCCAAGGATGTCAAGGAGAATGCTACTATCAAACTGGTCATTAACAGCACAAGTACAACAGTGGAAGTACCAAAGCTTAAAAATTATGCTGAAAATGATGCAATTGCCAAACTGGAACAGAAACACTTTAATTACAATGTTTCCAGAGTTAACAGTACCGAAGTTCAGAAGGGTTATGTCATCGACTGCTCTCCTCAGGAAGGAATGGAACTTGAAATCGGTACAACTATTACATTGATTGTAAGCGATGGCCCTGCAACCGATAAGGTTTCTGTACCGGATGTTGTGGGAATGTCCTATGATGCAGCTCAGTCCTCACTTGAAGCACAGGGCTTTACTACTCAGAGAGCAGTGGTTGCCAGTGATAAAAATGAAGGTATTGTGGTTGCTACCGATCCGCTTGCCGGAAACAGCCTGACAAAAGGCTCACTGATTACAATTCAGGTCAGCGATGGAAGTAAGGCGGTAACTTCTATCAAATATACGCTTAATAATTTCCCGAAAAACGAGGCGGCAGAGGTAAGAGTAACCGTTTATGCGGATGGAACTAAGGTCGATGAGTTTATAGGAACACCGGCAGAAAATATGACACGACAGATTGAAGTGGCACCTAATGGAGCGGTTAATTTCCAGAAAACAATAACCGTTATGCTTGACAGCGTAAAATATCAGGAGTTCTCCTTCAACTTTAAGACACGTGAGGTTAAACAGACATATATTAATGCCAACTATAAACCTAAGGTGGAGAAAGTTGAAGAGTCCAGTCAGGAGTCGAGTACTGAATCCAGTAACGGTGAAGCAAGTACTGATGTATCTGAATCACCTTCCGAACCGTCAACGGCTTCTACACTTGAAGAACAGGTTTCTCTGTCTATCGGTAATATAAATTATCAGCTGGACAGATACTATTACAGCGATGAGGATTATGAATCTGGTCAGGCTATTGTAGCTGAATATACAGATAAGATCAATTCGGCATCCAGTATCGAGGAAGTACAGGCACTTGAGGCAGAAGCTATTTCTGCTCTCGAAGGTGTACCTCATTCGGAAGAACCCGTTTAACAGCAGGTGAGTGATGGAAAAATCAACCGGAATTATTATAAAAGCAATCAGCGGCTTCTACTATGTTGAAGCCGCTGACCGTGTATATGAATGTAAAGCGAGAGGGATTTTTCGTAAAAAAGGAATAAGTCCAGCTGTAGGCGATCACGTTGAAATCAGCATTAATGATGCAGAAACAGCACAGGTGGAAACAATACTGCCCAGAAAAAACTATCTGGTAAGACCTCCTTTGGCAAATCTTGACAGGCTTTTTATTGTGTCCTCTGCGGCGCAGCCGTCTCCCAATACGCTTATTATAGACAAAATCTGCGCTGTTGCTGTTAGTAAAGAAATAGAACCCGTCATAGTATTTACTAAAACAGATCTGCAAGATGTGAATGAATTGCTGCGAATTTATCGATTCTCGGGATTTAAAGCCTTTTCTTATAGTATTCAGGATCACAGCGGTAAAGAGGAAATCTTAAATCTTTTAGAAAGCGGAATTTCTGCATTTACCGGTAATACCGGAGTTGGCAAATCAACACTGCTCAACAGTCTGATTCCCGGTCTGTCGATTGAAACAGGAGAAATCAGCAGAAAACTTGGCAGAGGTAAGCATACAACCCGTCACAGTGAACTGTATAAAGTCGGGGGAGGTTATGTGGCGGATACACCGGGTTTTTCAACGGTAGATATTGAACGGTATGAAATTATACGCAAAGCAGAATTGGCAGGATGCTTTCCTGATTTTAACCAATACCTTTGTAAATGTCGTTTTACGGGTTGCTCTCATGTATGTGAAAAAGGATGTGCTGTGATTGAAGCTGTTAAAAGCGGAAAAATACAGCCGTCACGTCATAAGAGTTATATTCAGATGTATAATGAAGTTAAAGATATTCCAGATTGGATAAAAAAATGATTTTACGGATTTTTGGAGAGGATGAATGTTATGTCAGCAAGAGGATGGCGCTATACCAAAGAAAAATGGGATAATTACCAACAAATCCAGTCAATGACTCTGATTTCAGACACAGAGCTGCGTGACGAGTATCGCAGTCAGGTTGAACAGGGAATAAAAGAAAATGAATTTTTAAATAAAAATCAGTGGATCATTCATAACCGTAAACCGATTGGCGTTGTAATAGCCCTTTTGGGATTACTGTTTATTGTACTTGGTATTATGGAGCCGGTAAATTTGCATGACAATGATGAAAAGGTCAAAAACTATACATTGATACTTGCAACAATTGATGAAGTTTCATCATACAGGGTTGGCGGAAAAAGAACAGCAATGTATTCTAATAACGTGACATGTCATTATTCTGTGGAAGGAGTAGAATATACCGGCTATGTTACGGGAATGGATACGGGAACCTCCAAAGCACAAGTCGGCGGACTGATCAAACTTTATTATAATCCGGAAAATCCATCTCAGTATGTATTCAAGACTAATAAAAGAGTGTTTGCAAATTCAATTGTAAAAATGCTGTTTTTAGTTGTGATTGGTATAATAGCCGGAGTGCTTGGAATCAAATTAGCCACCAGTGTGGTCACAGTGGAAAAAGTCGACCCGGAAAGGATGGCAAAAATGAATACGGAAGAAGTAAGAAATTATTTCAAGTCGATGAATATGGAAAATCCCTATGAAAAATATGTGGATCCTCACGATAAAATCGAATTTTATCAAAGTCCTGACGAAAGTGAATTTAATAACTTCTGATCTTCAATAAATCAACTGACAAATATCGGGTGCAGAGAGTTTTCTCCCTGCACCCGATTTCTCTGCTGATTCATTATTATCAGCTGACAACAATTTTGCAGCTTGCTTCTTTGCCGTTGTAAAGACGAACAGTAACCCATGCGGTACCTTTTTTAACAGTTTTGAATTTTCCTGTCCAGTTGGTAGATGTCATTTTGACTATAGAACTGTTGCTTGTCCTGAAGGTTCTTGCAGCAGAGCCGGTATTATTAGGAATAACAGCACTCAGACTTGAATTCTGTCCGACTTTCATATACATGACAGATCGGTTGAGTTTTACGCTTGAAGGAGCTGGCTTTACAGTTACCTTGCAGGCTTTTTCTTTTCCATTAAAGGTGCGTACAGTTACATAAGCTACACCTGGCTTCATACCAACGAATTCTCCGGTCCATTCTGTTTTGTTCATTTTGACAATGGAACTGTTACTGGTCCGGTAGGTTCTTTTTGCAGATGCAGAACCGCTGCTGACAGTTGAAGTGATTGAAAATTTTTCTCCAACACCAATGGTTACAATGCCTTTGCTGAGATCAACCTTAGAAGGTGCCGGTTTGACAGTGATTTTACAGCTTGCCTCTACTCCGTTAGAGTTTTTTACTGTGATCCATGCAGTTCCCATGCCGACTGCCTTAACATTGCCTTTCTGATCGACTGTGAGAATTCTGGAAGAAGAAGTTCGCCATTTTACGGTTTTGTCCTTTAGTTCAGAATTTTTAACAGTGGCAGTAAGTTTGCAGGTTTCGTCTTTACCGAGAGAAATCTGTGTTTTATTAAGAACAACATCAATTGCACTGAATTTTACTGATTCGCCGAAGCTATAGTTTTTTACGTACTCAACATATTTTTCGGCAGAGGAACCCTTAAAGCCGTAAATAGTTGTATTTCCTCTGATACCGCATGTTGTTAAATCTACATAAGAATTGTAAACATAAAGTTTTTTAGTCCAGCCGCCGTGGAAAGCACCGCTGCCGATGTTTGTTACGGAAGCAGGAATAACTATCTGATCAATAGGTGCGTGATCAAAAGCGTATTCTCCGATGTTTGTAACCCCGCTTGGAATGTTGATCTTTTTCAGATACCAGAAGTTAAGAAATGCATAATCATTGATAGATTTTAGTGTATCCGGCAATATGACTTCTGTTACCTTTTTT
>CACZPV010000137.1 GCA_902783065.1 uncultured Ruminococcus sp. | reverse complement strand
TTCATTTCTCATTTCTTTCACCGCTTCTCTTTTTCCCTTATTTTACTCCCTTTTTTCTCTTTTGTAAAGATTCTAAACAGGCTCTTAATTAAAGAATAAGCTTCAGCCATTTTTCACTCAGCAAGTAGGAAATCTTGAAAACAGAATTCAGATAATTACATAAAACTAAAAGAATAATAATAAGAATAATAATATTCAAACATAATCATAAGAAATACTGCAAAAGAGTGTTGCGCTTATACCTAATATGATTCCTTTTAGCAGCCTTAAAAGAAAAAACTAAAAAAACTATAGGCGTTCATAATCAGATTTATCATACAGTCTTTATATATGATACAATTACATCATAAAATCTCTTTGTCCAGTCGGCATGAAAGGTCGCCATCTGGAACCAGTCTGTTTCATTCTCAATGCTGACATTATTCAACTGAATGAAAACCTTAGATGACTTTATGTCATCTCCACGGTTCCATCGCAACGTGGTTCCCAAAGCAGATTCAATTTCGGCTTTATGTGTAAAGAGGCTATCAAAAGCATCCTTGTTTTCCTGCTTGCTTTCCTTGCCAAATAGAACCTCTACCCGTACAGAATCATAGTTGGCTACACAGCAAAGACAGAATCCGCCGATACCAAAGAACCCGTTGATCCAGTTACCTCTGGATGGACTAACATTGGAAAAAGCACGGTTCTCTTCATTTGCCTTCTGGATAATCGGAAGCGCATATGTCCAGTATTTTCTCCTAAGTTCATAACGGTTCCCCGGCTCATCTGCATTACTGCCATTTTCATCCCGTAGGTAGAACACCAAATCTGCCGGATTTTCATCGTACAGTTTGAACAGACGGCTTAAAACAGACAGTTTGACCTGTGTACTGGTATTAGTCCACACATAGATACCATCGCCGATTTCCAGCCATCTTGTAACTCCATCCGGAGCAGTATGGAAATAAAGTGCAATACTCTCCTCTTCGGACACAGCCAGTTTTGTTATGATAGTCTTATCCTCCGAATAAAGAATCCGAATAACCTTCTGGAACATCTCGGCCCAACTAGTTACTGGCTGTTCTGTGTTCTTAAAGGCAAACTTCGCAATTAAGCGACCTGTTAATTCATCCTCGTCCTCAAGGGTATATGTATCAAGTTGCTTTTCTTCCGGTTTATATTTTGTGACAGGTACTGCCCAAATCGTAAGTGCTCTGCACATGAGATATTGGCTGCGTTCTTTCAGTTCTGCTATCGTCCACTTGTTTTTCTTTGCAATCCAAGTATTCATCCGTATGCCGCTATCGTCTAAACCGTTCTGCATGGTTTTCTTTTCCGTGAATGAACTATTGCTGTATTTCGAGTTATAGGCAGTCAGCGTAAGATTTGCTATTCTATGCAGCCATTGTTCATGTATCTGCTCATAATCATCACCCAGTTCTTTTTGCCATACCGGTGTGAGATTTTGCGGCATAATATGCTCAATTGAATATGTTCCATCATCACAATGACGATATACGTCCTTATCCTCCGACGTGCCGAAATTCTCAAAACGCTCAAGAATGTAAATCTTATTCTTGCTGTTCATCAAATAGACCTGACGTTCCTCAAATGCAGTCTTAAACTCCTCGTCATCTGGGAAACGTGCACGTTCTTTCTTTGACAATAGTGCATACTTGAGTTTCTCGACATAATTATCCTCGGTGCCGTCGTAACGGATAATCTCTCGGTGCAGCATAAGGAATATTTTGTTCAAGGCATTTGTCGGCAAATCACACATTGCCCTGCGAAAAAGGTAATTTTCTGTGATCAGAAAAATCTCTGTAACCTGCGCCAGTGTCAGCTTATTTTCGTTATACAACCGTAGTACCTCAAGAAAGTACGGTCTTGTTACGGTCGTCTCCAGTCGGTTCAATCGGTAGATGCACGCATCCAGTACAGTGCTCCCGGAATTACCGTCAAGAAGAATCTGATAGCGTTTTGCGTAAGCCAGCATCTCAGTAAGCAGCTGCTCCGTCTCGAACTTTCCGAGCTCCACAAATTCCTTAAAAGTGATATAGATTTTCTTTTGCTGCGGAATAACCTGTTGCTTTACACTCAAATAATCCCTGATGAAAGCACTAACATCATATTTCGTGCAGATTTCAATCTTGTTCCAGTATTTTTCATAATAAACCTCCTGCGCTTTGGACGGCAATCCCATCAGAATATAGTTTCTGATCTTGTCTCCCTCGCTAAGGTCAAGACCGGTCGAGTTCAAGCTTTCAAAAATAAGCTGAGGATTATCGTCCATATCCAGTCGGATATTTATAATCTCCAAACAACAGATCGCATCGTAAAGCTGATCAATGGTAATTTCCTGCTTCTGAATCCGGTCATAAAAATACTTGTAGTTTCCCGTCAAATTTGACTGACGAATGTGTTCGGTCGGATCAGAGAACAGCTTCTCAAAGGCCATTTGATCATTTTTGACAGGTTTAAGCTTGATACGAGTATCTTCGGGCTTCCATTTATCAACGAGATATTCCTCAAAAATGCGTTGTTTAAGATTAGCCGTCGCCGGAACAATAATACCCTTATCAATCAAGTTATACATTGCGAGAAATAGCAACGATACTGTCGTAAGTCGCTGCTGTCCATCTATAATCAGAAACTCCTCGTTATGACCATCCGGGTTATATACAGAAACAAAGCTCCCGAAAAAGTGACTCTTACGATGTTTCTTTATAATTTTAACTAGGTCATCGTACAACTGCTTGCAATTTTCGGTTTTCCAGTCATAATTTCTCTGATAAACTGGAATAACAAACCTCTTGTCGGAACCCTCCATATATTTAACGAACTTGCATTCAGAACCCTTCATCTATCGTTTCTCCTCCTTTTTGCACAGAATAATACGGAACCTTCCACAACTATTGAAAATGAAAATTGATAATAAACTGTATTTGACTTGCTCTCACCGACATAAATAAGCGGTTATTTCAAATTTCATTTATTATATCACATAATATCTGTATAAGAAAGGGGTTTTATGGAAATTTTATCAGCAAAATAAGTGCAGTCCCGATAATGGTACAATGTAAAAAGCGTTTATTATTTTTGATCATATTAACCAAGGAAAAAATTCTGAATGTTCAAATTCAGCACCGCATTAATCAAAGAAATCCCCTCACACCGGATTCATTTTCCGCTCGTACTCCTCCAGATCAACTTCCCTGATGCGCTTTTTTAGAGCCTGTTCAGAATCTTCCTAAAATAACACGAATAAAAGCGAGAGAGAACATTTGAAAAGAATTATGAAGAAGTCTTTCAGCG
>CACZPV010000136.1 GCA_902783065.1 uncultured Ruminococcus sp. | reverse complement strand
GTTTTGAAAAAGCTCGACATACACCAGATCTTTCAGCTCAGCGATAGGGGAAATGTCAGAAATATAATTGTCTGCCAGAATAAGCGTGTGCAGTTTTTTGAGATTTCTGATTTCGCTTATATCGGTGATCGCCATATGACCGAGGTCAAGTGCTCTTAGCTCTGTGCAGTATTTGAAAATTGGTTCAAAGGTTTTGGTGTTGCCAGGTTTATCAAGCTTTTTGGCAAGGGTGGAAAAAACCTGAACATCGGTTCTTATTTTGAAATTCAAAAAGCTTATTGTCCAAACAAATTTGATTTCAGGATATTCCTCACGTAAGCCCTGCATGACTTCATTGCTCAGACCGCAGTCGCACATTTCAATCGTCTTGATGTTGGGGAAAATCTCGATTGCCAGACAAAGCAGATCAGGCGATTCAATCGGAATATTGTTCAGGTCAAGCAATTCCATGCTGCTGTCAACATCTGCCCCATAAATTTTGGCTGAGCAGTTGACATTTAATTCGGAGTTGTTCTCAGTCGCGGCATCAATCAATGAACACAGGTTGTCATTGACCTCAGAGGTGGTGATCTGAAGTGATTTAAGACTGTTGAAATATTTTACAGCGGAAGCGTCTTCCTTTGAAATATCTCCGCTCAGTGTAAGCTCTGGGACGTTGCTTGGATATTTGCTTCCGTTGAAAGAGACAGACCAAATAACATCGACGTTATCTCCCACCTGAGAACATATGCTTTTGGCAGTCTCTGCCGAAATATTCAAAGCGGTAACATCAAGGGTTTTTAGACTTTCCAGCTTAGCAAAGGCAGTGTAGTCATCGGACGGATAATCGGTCAGAGTGACGACCTTTGTGTCGGACGGATAGCTGATTCCGGATATTGTGACAGAAGAATCAAGATTATTTTTGCACCCTGCTATTAAGGCAAGCAGTAGTATTGCAGCTGCCGCAATCAAAAATATTTTTTTTAAGTTATAACAATACCGCATTTGATATGCTCCTCTTACTGTTATTTATAAATAATGTTGTCCCAAGTCGGGTACTCCTTGACTTTTTTCCAGTTTTTGAATGCTTCACGGATTTTAGTGTTACGTGCATTTTTAGTTGTTCGCCATCCGCCGTTGTAAACGCTGTTCTCACAGGTATAATTAAAATCACAGTCTTCGGGAAGTCCCTTTTTGAGAATGGCTATCTCATTGTCATCGAGACCGCAGTGCGACATATAGAGTTTTTTAATGTTTTTACACTGTGTAAGCACAGTAGGATTCTTAACTCCTTTATTGTAGCAGATATTCAGATCTTCAAGTTTTGGAAGCTCCAAAAAAGGAGAAACATCGGTCAATCTATTGAAGAAAATCTCAATATAAACCAATTCTTTAAGATCAGCAAGAGGACTTACGTCGGAAACGCGATTGTCAGCAAGAATGAGTGTGTGCAGTTTCTTTAGATTCCTCATTTCGCTCAGATCGGTAATTGCCATATGCCCAAGATCAAGCGCTCGAAGTTCGGTGCAGTATTTAAACAGTGGGGATAAATTCTTGCTGTTTCCGGGACGGCTGAAATCCGATGCCAGGGTTGAAAAAACCTGAATATCAGTGCGCAATTGGTAACTCAATACTTTTACTGTCCAGACAAATTTGATATGGGAGTATGTATCACGAAGCTCCTGCATTTTTTGATTGCTTACACCGCAGTTGCACATTTCTATGGTCTTGATGCTTGGGAAAAGTTCTATCGCAAGATGCACATTGTCTAATGATTTTATTTTCTTGTCGTTTAAAATAAGAATATCGGAGGAGCTGTCATATTCGACTCCGTAAATATCAACAATGCAGTTAATTTCGACTTCAGGATTATTTTCCTTAGCAGCATTTATTGCTTCTTTAAGTGAGTTACCTATTTTGGTGTCTTTTACAGTCAGCTTGTTGATATTAGTAAAGTAGGATATGGCACGTATCTCATTATCTGTCAGCTCTCCGGAAAGCTCAACGTCTGATGCATTGCTTTTCACCTTTTTACCCTTGATGGGAACAGACCAGATTATTTTTACTTTTTCACCGACTTGGCTGGAGAGGCGTTCATAGTCGTCAACGGATAAATCAACTGCCGTTACATCAAGTACTTCCAATTTTTCAAATTGATTAAATACTGAGTAATCATCTGTATCGAGTTTTTCTATAATCAGTTCTTTTGATCGAACAAGATATTCCGTTCCGGATATTTCCGCTTTGGGACCTTCAAAAACAGAACAACCTGATAAACAAACAATAATAAATAACGAAATTGATGCAAAAATTAAAGTGGTTTTAATTTTTTTGACCATGTGCATAATCTCAAATGCTCCTTAATTAACTAAATGACATGTGATACTGAGAAAAATCACTTTTGCATAAAAGCATAAAGATCCGTATCGGAAAAAACAATATTTTTCCATTCAGGAAATTCTTTTACCTTTTTCCAGTTTGAAAATGCTCTGCGGATATATGTGTTTTTCTCATCGCCTCTCCAGTAATAATGCTGACCGTAACGGAATTCACAGTCTTTAGGAATCACCTTTTTCAGTTCCCAGATTTCATTTCCGGTAATGCCGCAGCTGGATATGTATAACTTGTGTATTTTGGTGCATTTACCTACAGAAACAATATTTTGAATTTTGCTGTTTTTTACGATATACAAGTCCTCCAGTAAAGGAAGCTCACCAAGCGGGGCAGCATCCTTAATTTTGTTCGCCTGAAGCTCGATATAATTCAAATCTTTTAATTCTGCCAACGGCGAAATGTCGCTAATAGCATTGT
>CACZPV010000135.1 GCA_902783065.1 uncultured Ruminococcus sp. | reverse complement strand
GCGGTATGTACACATCCGGTACCGCTTTCAAGGGTGACATGATCACCGACAATAACAAGTGATGTTCTCTCAAGGAACGGATGTGCAGTTTTCATATATTCCAGCTCACTGCCCTTAATGGTACCTATCACCTCATAGTTTTCTTTTCCGGCAGCTTCCATTGCTGATGCATAAAGCTCCTCTGCCATAACATAATATTCGCCTTCACACTTAATAAGACTGTAATTAAAGCGAGGACCTACACAGATAGCTACATTTGCAGGCAGTGTCCAGGTAGTCGTTGTCCAGATAACAAAATAAGTGTTTTTCAGATCAGCTCCCATTGCACTGAATTTACCCATATCGTCAGTTACTTTAAATTTTACATATATTGAGTGGCAAGGATCCTCGGCATATTCTATTTCTGCCTCTGCAAGAGCTGTTTCACAGTCCGAACACCAATAAACGGGTTTCAAGCCTCTGTAAATATAGCCCTTGCTTGCCATTTCCGCAAATATTTCAATTTGTTTCTCCTCAAAATCATGAGTAAGGGTTATATAAGGATTATCCCATTCTGCAATACCGCCAAGACGCTTGAACTGTTCACGCTGACCATTAATATACGTTGAAGCAAATTCACGGCATATCTTTCTCAGTTCAACATCAGAAATAGCATCGCTGCTGCTCACACCCGCTTTTGCCCTTGCCTTAAGTTCCGTAGGAAGTCCGTGTGTATCCCAACCGGGAACATACGGTGACTTAAAGCCTGTCATATTTTTATATCTGACAATGATATCCTTCAATGTCTTATTCAGCGCATGACCAAGATGAATATCGCCATTTGCATACGGTGGTCCGTCATGCAGAACGTAAAGCGGTTTTCCCTCGTTCAGTTCCATCAGCTTTTCATATGCTTTGTTTTTCTGCCAGCGTTCAAGAGTTATAGGCTCCGATTTCGGGAGTCCCGCTCTCATCGGAAAATCCGTTTTCGGCAGATTAAGTGTCTTGTTATAATCTTGCGGCATTGGTTTTTTCTCTCCTCTATGAAAATAAATATATGATAACCCAAAATCCGACACACAAGTGTCGGACAGGGAATGTGGCAAAAGCCGTTATTTTTCGCACAATATCTTCTGTATCTTACTGATCGTCAGACTTATGCTTTTTTTGATCTTCTTTTTTCTCTTTATCCTTATCGGACAAGGTCACCGGTCGATTACCCTCTGCCTTCGGATAATTTTCATCGATTTCTTTCTGCTTCTTTTTAAAATCTTCACCCTTCGACATAGCATTAATAACAGCAAGGTGATTCTTATACTCTTTAAGAAGTGAATTTCTGAACTTATTAGCTTCACCCATCAACTTAATTATATTCTTTTTCTGTTCCTCAAGAATACGGTTATTTTCGTCAATTTTATCAGAAGATTCTCTGAGTGCCTTATTCATGAGTTCTTCCACTTTTGCATCAGTATCGGCATTTATCTGATCTGCCTTATCCTGTGCTTCCGACAAAATCTCAGCGGCTTTTTTCTCTGCTTCTTCTATTTTATCCGCAGCTTTTTCTTCGGAGGATTTCAACTTTTCCTGAGATTTCCTTTCAGCATCAGCTT
Organism: uncultured Ruminococcus sp.; assembly: GCA_902783065.1. Lineage (GTDB taxonomy): Bacteria > Bacillota > Clostridia > Oscillospirales > Acutalibacteraceae > UBA1213. The sequence continues at coordinate 3,154 of CACZPV010000135.1, read as the reverse complement.
TGATCTGTTTTGCAGATACCTGTGCCGTAATCAGTGCGTTCTGTACACTATCTTCCTTCTCTTTATACTTCTGGATTTCCTTCTCTTGGTTTTCAATCTTCAGTTCCAATTCTCTTTGCGCAAGCTCCAGACTCTTAACTTTATCAACAACATCGTCTACAAAATTATCGACCTCATCAATTTTATATCCTCCGAGTCCGGACTTACGGAAAGTAATATTTTCTATTTCTTCTAATGTGATCATACAAATTTCCTTTCTTGCAGAATATACTGTCGTAATTTTCTGAAAATAACATGCGGGAACCTCTGCTATAAACAAAATCTTATTATTTCATCAGATTTTACAGGCAACTGTCCTCAGTAAAACAATTCATCGAGATACCCATTCAAAAATTAACAGGAATTTGTACTCCGATCAAAAGTACACGTTATCGCTGCCGACTTCATCCATAGCATCCTGACCGGAAAGGGTTACATTACTCGGCATAATAATAAACGTATCCTCTGCAACCTTCTTCACATTACCGCTGTTGGCATAAGCAACACCGCCCAAAAAATCAATGATTCTTCGGGATACATCCTTATTGGTATCTTCCACATTAAGGATAACTGTATTTCTTTTCATCAGTTCATTTGCCATTTCCTTTACGGAAGGATCAAAAGATTCCGGTTTAAAAAGCACGAACTGTACACTTGTTGAATCATGAATACTGATAACATTATTGCCGCCTGCAGGCGCTGCCTGTTCTTCAGCCTGTTCTTCCGGTTCATCGTAATCCATTTCGTCCTCCTGACCATCGGCATCCATAGCCTCAGTATCATCGTAATAATCATCGTAAGCAACTTCTTCTTCCGGTGTCTTTAATATGCTCTTAAATTTTCCCATAATATTTGCCATTATATTTCTCCTCCTGTTTTATCTGTATATTCTGGCGCCGAAGAGTCCCGACCCGACTCTTATCATATTGGCACCCGACAGAATCGCTTCATTATAATCCTCGGACATTCCCATTGAAAGAAAGTCCATATTTATATTATCCGATTTTTTGCTTGAAATGTCAATAAATATTTTGTACATTTTATCAAAAAATTTTGAAATTTCTTGTTTAGTGTCACAAATCGGAGGTACAGACATCAATCCTTTGATTTTTACCCCCTGCATTTCTGATATTTGTGCAAGAATTTCATCAAGGTTTTCTTCCATAACACCTGATTTATTTTCTTCTCTGCCGATATTAACTTCCACCAGAACATCAGTAGTCACGTTATTTTTAAGCGACTGTCTGGCTATTTCCTGAGCTAATTTTACGCTGTCCACCGACTGAATCATAGATACTTTGCCGATAATCTGTCTGACTTTATTGGTTTGCAGATGTCCTATAAACTGCAAATCAGCGTTTGCCAGATCATACTCATCATATTTTGAGAGCATTTCCTGTACCCTGTTTTCTCCGATCTTTTTCAGTCCCAGAGAAATCGCATAATTGATTATCACAGGATCCACTGTTTTAGTAGCAGCAAGAAATGTAATTTCCTCCGGTTTTTTTCCAGCCCTATCAGCTGAGCGTGCTATATTTTCCATTATTTCGTAATAATTGGCTTTAACGTCATCAAACCTACGAGCTTGTTCTGTCGATAATTTTCCCGTCATAAAGATTTGCTCCTTCCACAACAACATCATCATACGCTTTTAATACTCCCACATCATCAGATGCCAGTTCCTTATCATCCGGATTTTGTTTGCATATGATAAATCCCTGTCCCGTATAAACAGGTACAATCTGCTTGAACAGCAGTTCATTGCCAATCAGAATATACACACCTTTAACGGTTTTGGTTTCGGTAGTTTCCTTACCGTTTTTATCGATAACGTTCTCAGTAATCTGATGGTCATGAACAGCATTTCTTGAAACATAGATCCCCTCGTACGTATTCTTTACGATTGAAATATCTTCTTTGCGGAGATTGATCATTTCATCATTCATATAGCTGCCCTTTAGAATTACAATCGCCGGAGATGTCTTTGATTCCTGATTAATCGAATGAAGTTCTACTGATATATTACGATTGTTTGCCAGTGGTATATCTACGCTCAAATCATCAGATTCCTTAATTTCAATAGCCTCTTCTGCACTGACCTCACAGGCAATATACCAATAAACTCCCTCCACTGTTTTTCCTATTACATCTTTCCCAACAGCTTTTTTGGTTATTTTTTTGCTGTCCAGATCTCCCGGTTTAAGATTTTCAAGATCTTTGGTCGTATAAAAATTTTCATAACCGTCAACATTACTGGAAAAATATCCTGTTTTCGGAGAAGTAACCTGTTTTCCGGTTGTTTTTGAATACTTCTTTTTCAGTGCATCAACTTTTTTCTGCAGTTTACTTATTTTCTCAGAAAAGCCATTTGTTTTTTTAGTTACAAGCTGTCTTTGATTTATACTGTAAACAGCAGCATTAACATTTTTATCAGCTTCCGTAAAATTTTTCTCTGATGCACTCAGTTTAGCTTTTGAAAGACTGCTGCTGATATTTTTATCAATACTATCAGGCGTCAATGTAATCATATTTGATGTACTTTCCAACTGCTGCAAATTTGCAATCTGTTGTTCCAGTTTATCGATATTTCTTTTATCGCTGGCTGCTTCGGCATTTGTATAGACATTTGCAACTGCTTCACCAACCGATACCTTATTTCCGTCATTGACAGTATAAGAAATAACTCCTTCACCATCATAACTGATAATCTGTTCATCACGAATAAAATATCCTGTTGCAGGAATAGAATCTGAAACTGTCATTATGTTGGCAGCTTCAGTTTTTACCTGTGTAAAATTTGCTTTCAGTCCGACAGAAATAATATAGGCAACAATTAATATCGTCAGCAGTGCAAGAACTGCCTTTTTTACAATTACCGCATTATTCCTTTCCATCTTATTCCCCCGTTATTTCTTTTTCAAAAATCCTCTTTAAGCATTTTCAACTATCATGTGTACCTTTCCGCCGCCAGTCTGCGCCGGAAAGGTGAAGAGACAAAACTAATTAAAACCTTGATGTGGTTTGAATTTCAGAATATTATCAGCATAAGAAGTTTAAATATAATTCATTTTAGCACTTTTTTCTCTTTTTGTAAACAGAATATAGGAATTATTTC
>CACZPV010000134.1 GCA_902783065.1 uncultured Ruminococcus sp. | reverse complement strand
CTGCCTGTTTGTTGTCAGGAACAACTGTCAAATTTACTGGAGGATATTGATGAAAAAAACAGTAGTAATATGCGGAGATTGCGGTGAAAAAGAACTGACAAGAGAAATTGTACGAATGTGCGGAGAAAACGGCGGTGCATTGGTTTGTGACGGTGACAGAATTTATCGTACAGCAGAAGATCCGTTTTTTTTGATATTCAGTGTATGTACGCTTTCTGATTTGTATTTGCCGGGGAGCATTGTAGTGCTTGGTAAGGCTTTGCTTCAGATCCGGCAGGATATGAATATGGAAAAATGTATATGTATTCTTGATGGAGAAAACAGGGATGCGGCAATGCTGGCAGCATCATCAGGAGCTGCTGCAATAGGATGCTCTATGTCCGGACATGATACGATGACAGTATCAGCTTTTAACGAAGACGATCGTGCGGTTATTACACTGCGCCGCAGAATATTAACAGAAAATGCTACAATTGAACCTTGTGAATTTATTGTAAGGAGAACAGATGAAAAAAATATATATCCCCTTTTGGCTGCATCAGCAGTATTGCTCGTAAGCGGTAAAATTCCGAACTGAAAAAATCCACATAAAATTTTACATTTGTGCTATCTTTCTCTGTAAAATACTGATAATATTAGGTTCCGTGGCCCTTGCATGCCGAATTGGTTGACAAAATGCTGTGAAAAGGGTAAAATATTATAAAATGTCATTTAAAGCAGCGGTATTATTTCTCTGCAATTCCGGAAAGGAAGGAAGATTCGGACATGAATAATATGTTTGAAATCAGCGAAGGCAGACCTGATGTATCGGGTAAGGGTGAGCCTATCATTGAATTTAATAATGTTACCAAGATCTATACGCTGTACAAAAACAGCCGTGAGCAGTTCAAGGCTTTGTTTATTAAGTCTAAAAAATATAAACGTTCAAAAGCACTTGATGGTGTGAATTTTAAGATTTACAGGGGAGAGTCAGTTGCAATTATCGGGAAAAACGGTGCCGGTAAGTCGACTGTTCTGAAAATGATTACCGGTGTTGCTTTCCCGACAACAGGCGAGATTAAGGTAAAGGGCAGAGTTGCGGCTTTGCTGGAATTGACTGCCGGCTTTGTTCCTGATATGACCGGTCGTGAAAATATCAGTTTTAAGTGCTATGTTCTCGGTCTGAGCGAAGATGAAATCAAAGAAATTGAACAAAAAGTTATAGATTTTGCGGATTTAGGGGATTACATTGATCAGCCTGTACGTACATACTCATCAGGTATGAAAATGCGTCTTGGATTTGCGATCAATATTAATATGAATCCGGATATTCTCGTTATAGATGAAGCACTCAGTGTCGGTGATGCTGCTTTCAAGAAAAAATGTAAGGCTAAGATCCGTGAATTGATCAGCAGGGATATTACTGTACTGTATGTCAGTCATGGACGTGATATACGGGAAATCTGTAAACGCTGTATTTTCCTTCAGAAAGGTAAAGTTATCTTCGACGGAGGAATGGAAGAAACTCTTAATAAATATCCTGAGTTCGGAAAATAGTCAGAAATCAATGCATTGCTGTTTTAATGGAAATATACGACATTGCATTGATTTTTGACTTTTATCATAAAAAATCAATAAAAATTCCGAATTAAATCAATTAATTTTATTTTTACTATTGAAAAATGAACAAAAATAGTATAAAATATACCATGTAGGAAATCCCTGAAAATGTTTTGCGGGATCCCTGTTAATTCTGTGTACAGTGATCGGATTAGTGTACTGTGACACAGAAATTTTCCCAATCTTTCGGGAATGCGGAAGAATATCCGATTGTCGGATATTGTGATCCGCTCAATCGGTACCGGCTTTGTCCGGGGAAAGGATGTAAGTAAAATGAACTATCTTAACAAGAAAACTGTTGAAGATATCGATGTAGCTGGCAAGAAGGTGCTTGTACGCTGCGACTTCAACGTACCGTTCGACGGAGAGGGCAATATCTCTGACCCGAAGAGAATCGATGAAGCTCTCAAAACTATTAAATATCTTATCGATAATAAGGCAAAGGTGATTCTTTGCTCACATCTCGGCCGTCCGAAGGGCGAGTTCAATATGAAGTACTCTCTTGCTCCTGTTGCCGCTTATCTTTCTAAGGCACTCGGCTTTGAAGTAAAGATGGCTTCTGATGTAGTGGGCGAGAGTGCAAAGAGTATTGCCGCTTCACTGCAGGATGGCGAAGTTGAACTTATTGAGAACGTTCGCTTCCATAAAGAAGAAGAAAAGAACGATCCGGAGTTTGCGAAGGAACTGGCTTCCCTGGCAGAAGTCTATGTCAACGACGCGTTCGGAACCGCCCACCGTGCCCATGCT
>CACZPV010000133.1 GCA_902783065.1 uncultured Ruminococcus sp. | reverse complement strand
GTTCAGCCGGGTGAAAGCAATTGATACTGCGGCTTATCTTCTGAAGCCGCCCATGCCTCCGAAAGGCACTCCGCCAAGACCGGGAAGACGCTTGCGCTTACCATCCTTACCTCTGGCATTCATGGATTTCATGAATTTACGCATCTGGTCGAACTGTTTCATAAGGCGGTTGACATCTTCCACTTTCATGCCGCTTCCGGCTGCTATTCTGCGTTTTCTGGACGGATTGATGATCGACGGATCCTCACGTTCTTCCTTTGTCATGGATGAGATCATTGCGCCGACTCTGTCAAGCTGTCTGTCATCAAAATCCATATCTTTGATCTGATCACTGATTCCGGGAAGCTTTGAAAGAATATTTTTGACGCTGCCCATATTTTTGATCTGTTGAAGCTGTTCATACAGATCATTCATATCAAATTTATTTTGCTGGAATTTTTTTGCCATATCCATGGCTTTTTTCTGGTCAAGTTTATTTTCGGCATCCTCAATCAGCGTCAGTACATCACCCATTCCGAGGATTCTTGATGCCATTCTGTCGGGGTGGAAAACTTCCAGATCGTCCAGCTTTTCACCGATACCGGCAAATTTAATCGGTTTGCCTGTTACAGCTTTAACAGAAAGTGCTGCACCGCCGCGGGTATCGCCATCAAGCTTTGTCAGAATAACGCCGGAAATATCAAGCAGTTCATCAAATGATTTTGCAACATTGACTGCATCCTGACCTGTCATTGAGTCAACCACGAGAAGAATCTCATCAGGTTTTACTTCAGCTTTGATTTCTTTCAGCTCATTCATAAGCTTTTCATCGATATGCAGACGTCCGGCAGTATCGATGATAACAATATCATGACCGTGATCCTTGGCATGAGAAATTGCTTTTTTGGAAATCTCAACAGGATCGCCCTGACCCATTTCAAATATAGCTGCTCCAGCCTGTGTGCCGACGACTTTCAGCTGTTCGATTGCTGCCGGACGATAAACGTCGCAGGCAACGAGCAGAGGTCTGTGTCCCTGTTTTTTGTACATTTTTGCCAACTTTGCGCTGTGTGTGGTTTTACCGGAACCCTGAAGACCGCACATCATAATAATGGTCGGCGGCTTTGAAGCAAATTTGATTTTTGTTTCTTCCGAACCCATCAGAGCTGTAAGTTCCTCATTAACAATTTTAATTACCATCTGACCGGGGGTAAGGCTTTCCATTACATCGGAGCCTACTGCTCTTTCCGTTACCTTTGCGGTGAAGTTTTTTGCTACCTTATAGTTAACGTCAGCTTCCAGAAGTGCCATACGTACTTCTTTCATAGCAGCCTTTACGTCATCTTCGGTTAATTTACCTTTGCTCCTGAGTTTTCTGAAAGCGTTGCTGAGTTTTTCGGATAATCCTTCAAATGCCATTGTATTCCCTCCTTTATATATCTGTTTCAGCCGACGGAACATGTTTCGTGACATTTGAGGCGGCACGAACACTTCGCATTTTTACAATCGGCTGATATATCAGTTTGCTGATTAAAAGTTCAAAAACCTTTATTTATTCGTTTTCAAAATATAGTTATTCTTCTCCGCTTTCCAATGCTTTAAGTCTTTACGGAGAGTTGTCTGTCCGCACCCCAAGGGCACTTGCTGACGGTCACTGCTGATTATTTTAATTGGTCAAGCTTATCAAGTTCCTTTAATATGACTTTAATGCTTTCGTTAATATCATTGGAGCGATAAATTCTCATATTACGGGTATCGATAATATCGATATTTTTTTTGATTGCCGCAAGGCTCTGATCAATAAGAGAAAACTTGCGGGCAAGACCAAGCTTGTCTTCCATTTCAAAAAGAATTGCTTCTGCTCTTTTTATATTATCTCTGACACCTTGTCTGGAAATGCCGAGATTTGTGCCGATTTCCCCAAGAGAGAGATCATCATTATAGTAGTATTCAATGGAATTACGCTGTTTTTCGGTCAGCAAATCGCCGTAAAAATCCAGAAGATAAGCAACTTTCATATCTTTTGCCAATGTAATCGCCTCCTGATTTCTGTAAAGTCTAATCCTTTACACGGCTTTTATATTATACTATATTACGCATGATTTGTCAATAGTGAAAAACAGATTCTTTAAATTTTATGACGATTTATACAACAAAAAAGCATTAATCATACATTTTATAAAAAAAGCCTAAAAAATATAAAAAATATAGTGACTTTTTACTATTTTTATGTTATAATGAGTAAAAATCAATAAATTTATTTATTTTTAAATGAAATTTAGTACATATTTTATACTGATTGGTACAGATGTTACGTCAGAACTATGTCTGAAACTCAGTCAGAATTTTTACAGCATTTATAGGGAGTTTGAATTATTATTTAATGAACGATAAAAGTTTGATCAAGGTGGTTGAATGACAGAACAGATCATTAATATTGACCGTATGGAACAGGCTGTGGCACTGTTTGGGACGTTTGACGAGAATATACGCATTATACAAAATGAGTATATGGTATCCGTGGTGTGCAGGGATTCGGAACTCAAAATAACCGGCGAACCCGAAAATGTGTCCAAAGCCGGTAAGGTTATCGAAAGCTTGCTGGCACTCGTTAACAGAGGAGAGGCTCTCAGTGAGCAGAATGTCCGTTATTGTATGTCGCTCGTGAATGAAGGCAACGAGCATAGGATTGAACAGCTGGCAGGTGACTGTATTTGCATTACTTCCCGGGGAAAGCCGGTGAAGCCTAAAACCTTAGGACAAAAATCCTATTGTAGCGCAATATCCAAAAATACGATTACGCTTGGTATCGGTCCGGCTGGTACCGGTAAAACGTATCTTGCAGTTGCTATGGCTGTAACAGCGTTCAGGGCGCGGGAAATCAATCGGATAATCCTTACAAGGCCGGCAGTGGAAGCGGGAGAAAAGCTGGGATTTTTGCCGGGCGATCTTCAAAGCAAGGTAGATCCTTATTTAAGACCGCTGTATGATGCTCTTTTCGATATGCTTGGCGCAGAAACTTATCAGAAATATGTGGAAAGAGGAAATATCGAAGTAGCGCCTCTTGCTTATATGAGAGGAAGAACGCTTGACGACAGTTTTATCATATTGGATGAGGCACAGAATACCACGCCCGAACAAATGAAGATGTTTCTGACAAGACTGGGCTTTAATTCCAAAATGGTTATCACAGGAGATATTACGCAGATTGATCTGCCGGGAGGTGTCAGATCAGGACTTAAGGATGCCGTGAGGATTCTGAAAGGAATTAATGGAATCGAGGCGGTTACTTTCAATGCATCCGATGTTGTAAGAAACAAGCTGGTACAGGATATTATCAGGGCATATGATAATGCTGCCAGCAAGTCGGCCGATAAAAAGAAATAAGAAGTAAAAAAGGTGTGCTGCGGGGTTTGTACGCAGTATCAGAAGAAAAAATCATCTCACATCAATCTAAGGAAAGGTATGGTTTGAAATGGATAAGATAAAAGTGATTATTACGAATAAACAGAAGGATATTAAAATACCTACGGGACTGCGTATGCTGATCAGAAGATGCTGCAATGCCGTGCTGAAGATGGAAGAATTTCCGGGATCAGTGGAGGTAAGTGTTACTCTTGTAAATAATAAGCAGATTAAGGAACTTAATGCTATCTATCGAAATAAAGACAGTGTTACGGACGTACTTTCGTTCCCGATGGGAGAAAACGGAAAATATGATACCGACCCGAATAACGGTGCCAAGATTCTCGGTGATATTGTTATATCCATGGAAACAGCGGTGGAACAGGCTGAACGTTTCGGACACAGCTTACAGCGCGAGGTGGGATATCTTACGGCTCATTCTATGCTGCATCTTCTGGGATATGACCATGAGGATAATGGTTTGCAGAGACTGAGAATGAGAGAAAAGGAAGAAAAGGTTATGACTCTCCTCGGTCTGCCCAGTTCTTCAAGCTATGTAATAAAGGATGAAGAAGAATGAAAGCCTTTTTAAAAGGCTTTCTGTATGCCTTCCAGGGTATAGTATATTGTATAAAAAACGAGCGAAACATGAGAATTCATACGGTGGCAGCATTGTATGTTCTGATTTTTGCACGTTTTTTTG
>CACZPV010000132.1 GCA_902783065.1 uncultured Ruminococcus sp. | reverse complement strand
GGAAACCGATATTTTCCTTTTTAAGCTCCATACCCAGAGAAGTTGTAATACGCATAACGATCTTCTCACCGAAAATACTCGGGAGAACTGAAATACGGAAGTCGATATCCTTACCACCTACACGGTATTTGATACGACCATCCTGCGGAATACGTTTTTCGGCAATGTTCATATTACCGATAAACTTAATACGTGATGTTACCGAAGGAATAAGTTCCGGCGCCGTTTCCATATACGTTGTCAGTTTACCGTCAATACGGAAACGAATACGAAGGCATTTTTCCATCGGTTCAATATGAATATCCGAAGTTTTTGTGAAAATTGCTTCTTCAATCATATTATTTACGAAACGGATAATCGGCTGGTCATTAGCAGACGCATCCTGCTGAGCAGCTTCTTCTGCTTCCTGCTGTGCCTTAGACTTATTATTATTTTTTGACTCAAGAAATTCCTTTGCATCGTCAATTGCCTTCTGTGCCGCATACATTTCACGAAGCTTGGAAGTAATCTTAGTTGCCTCGCCGATTACCGGCTTTATTTTCATTTTTGTTGCAATGGAAATATCCTTAAGACCCTGATAATTCAACGGGTCAGCAATGGCTACCGTAAGGAATCTGCCTTCCTGCTCGATCGGAATTACCATATGCTGCTGTGCAAGATCCTCGGGGATCACGCCTCCGAGATCTTCAGGTATTGTAATTGTATCAAGATCTACATAAGGTATAAAGAGCTGCTTTTCGAGTGCTTTACAAACCTGCTGCTCGGTAACGATTCCGTCCTCGATAAGGATATCAGCCACACGCTTATTACCGCCACTGGTTTTCTGTTTGATAAGCACATCGTCGAGCTGTTCTTCGGTGATATCTCCTGAGTTAATGAGGATCTGTCCGATTCTCAAGTTACTTGCTCTCATATCTTCAGCTCCTAAAATTATTGAAATAAATTCAGGTACAACCCTGCAAGATATTGTACAAGGTCAAACAACACTACATACAAACATACCGCCCCTGCAATATAAGGACCAAAAGCCAGATACGAACCAAGACCTGTATCCTCAGTTTCCTCGTCCGATGTTTTTTCACCGGAGTCATCCACGCTCTCCTGAGGCTCAGTCTTATCAGGCTGCTCACCTTCAGACAATTTCTCATCTGTTTTACAAACGGATTCGTCCGCTTTTCCCTCGGGTTCTTTCTTATCAGAAATGACATCTGCCGATGATTTTTCATCCGTTCGGGACTGATCTCCTTCTGCAAGTTCCGGCACATTCTCTGTTTTTCCCTGTGCAATTTTTGTAATGATAATAATAGCTACAAAAAAAACTGTTGCTGTTATGATCGATATGATAAAGGCATAAATCGTTCCGGGAAATCCCGTAAGAATACCCGCCGCAAAAAACAGCTTCACATCACCGAAGCCCATGCCGTCACGATGATATACCAACATACCGATAAAATCGATCAGCATCATTGCTGCCGCACCAATAAACGCTCCGGCTATCGGTGACCACCATGATGAATGAAGAATATGATATCCTCTCATGATATCATAAACACTTATTGCTGCGGCCAGTATGCCGACGGCAATCGTAAACTGATCGGGGATAATATAATACTTGATATCTGCCATTGTAATAAGCACTGATACAAAAATTATAAGTGTAAGAAGACAAAAGTAGATATCATATCCCTTATTAAACTGTAATCTGCACAACACCAGGCATGCCGACATCAGAACAGATATCAGTATGCCTGACGGCAGAAATGAAAAGCGTTTTCCGCTGAGCAGTTCATCGGACGGTGTTTCATTATAATCGCAAAGCCACTTTGCGGGTATATGATTCAGAATAAAGTATCCGAGAGCTGTCAGCGCAAAACCCAACAGAATACAAACTGCGACCCATACCAATCCTGTCGTTGTATTCAGATAATCAAAAGGCTGCATCTTTTATTTCTCTCCGATCATCAAGCCTCGGTAGATTCTTCAGCAGCTGATTCTTCTTCCTCTGCTGCTGCACCCTCATTCTTTGTCATATCAAAGTAATAAAGCTTGATTGTCAATGTTGTATCGAAAGTAGTTCCTGCCGGTGTAACAGATGCTTTAGATGATTCTTCTCCTTCATCCAGAGCCACTTCCTGATGTTTTGAGATGTCCACATTGCTTATAAAATATGCACCCTGAGATTCAGACTCAAAGTATGTAAGAGTTTCGAGAAGCTTCTGCTCAGAAGCAGTAAATGTATATGTAACTGTTGCTACATACAGCGGGTCACCTGATGCAGATACACCGCCTTCAGAATCCGGAGTACCCTCTGAGATATCGAGCGCGGAAAGGTCCATATCATGTTTCTCAAGAAGATCTCTGATATCGTCTACAGTTTTATTCGGGTCAACTGTAAGCTTTTCGTTTTTGATAGAAATTTCCTTTTTCAGTTCTTCGATCTGTTTTCTTACTGAATCAGCTCTTTTCAGATAATCCTGATAAACGCTGATCTGTGATTCTGCCGAAGCATGGTCTTTATTGTAGGTGTCTATTTTCTGAGAAAACGGGATTTGTACTGCAATTAAAAAGATAATACATACAACGAGTATTCCCGCCAGTACCCAGATAAACTTTGGCAATGTTACTTGTTTCTTATCCATTATTGTTTACCTCCGTAAAGATATTAATATTTGAGGTGATACCTTTCTGTTATGTTAATATCAACTATACGCAATCATCTTACTGATTGGTTTCGCTTGTGTTCAGCTCACTCTGGGCTGCCTTATCCTGTTCCTTCTTTTCCTTAGCCGCAGCCTTTGTTTCATCCGTTACTGCAAGGCTGATCGTTGCTTTCAGCACCTGAACCGGATTTGTTCCGCCCTCGGTAAGAATAGCCTGATTAGCAAACTGTGCCGCACTTCCTACCTTAAAATATCCGTTGCCGTTAATTTCATTCTTCAAGGTAGTATAAGTGTTCATATCCTGAACATCAATGGAGGTACTAATTGTATAAGTTGTATTTTCTACATTGAATGCTGAGCAGTTCTTTACCTTATCATATACCTGCTCAAAGAACTGTGTTACGATATCCACAGATTCAAGATCTGTGCTGGGAAGGAGCTTCAGGTTTTCTTCAATATTTTCATACTGTTTATTTACTGTTTCTTCTTCTGCAATAAGTTCCTTTGCCGGCTTATAGTCGCTGCTGTTCAAACGGGTAGTGTCGTTGTTTTTCTGAAGTTCGAGCATACCCCACCAGCCAAGTGTACCGACCATCCACAAAAGTGCAACTACAACAGCACCGGCAGTGATAGTCTTACCGAGCTTGGAACCGCCGCCTTCTGCCATAGCAGAAAGAACGTTTGCTTCACCCATCAGGAGGTTTGCCTCGCCAAGCGGCATAGTCAGAACACCGTTAAGGGTAATGAATGATGTAGTATCATAGCCTTTTTCCGAAGCGGTAGCAGCAGCTACAGGAGGCTGTGATCCGCCGGAGAACAGTCTTGTGATATTTTCCATCGGAGCCGTGAGACCTACCTGACGGCAGTAATTTGCAATATTCGGAAGTTTTGCAAGAGCATCTATCAGAACGATCTCATCGATATCCAGACGCTTTGTAGAAATTACCATTCGAAGGTTTCTGAGTATTTCACCTGCTGCATTATCAAGCATTGTCATCGTCTGCTTACGGGTAGCAGCAGACTTACATTTATTACATACGCCGAGACCTTCCTGACGGATAAGGTCAATAGCGCCCATTTTACTCATACCGAACTCAAGAGAGAACATTTCGGCAATATCCTCCAGAACGCTGGAGAAGGACTGCTGGAACACAGGTGCGCCGTTATGGAGCACAACCAGTCTTGTTGCAGCAAAGTCCATACTGATAACTGCGATTGCTCTTGTTGCAGAGTTAACATCTTCCTT
>CACZPV010000131.1 GCA_902783065.1 uncultured Ruminococcus sp. | reverse complement strand
GGTTTTTTTCCTTCTGCCATGCAGGGTCGTTTCCGTCCACCCAGATCATAACAAAATCAATCTTATTATTATTCATCACACTTCTCCGTTCTGCGGCTTCCGGAAGTTCTGCTTCACTCTGCTCAGATCATTTCATTGACAAGACGCTTGAAATGAAGTCCTTTCTCTGCAAAATTCTTATACATATCAAAGCTTGCACTTGCCGGGGACATTGATACAATATCTCCGCTGACAGCATTTTCTCTTGCAGCTTTTACAGCTTCTTCCATATTATTTACTCTGATAATTACAGGATTATTTTCGCTGTAAGCAGGAGCAGCCTTTGTTGCTGCTTCAATCTTATCAGCCGTTGCCCCGAACAAAATAAGAGTTTTAACTTTTTCCGGTACAACTTTTCCCATTTCATCATAAGGAATTTTTTTATCATAACCGCCTGCAATCAAAATAATCTTTCGGTCATAAAGCGACAGTGTACCCTTAACCGTTCTTGTAGGACTGGTTCCGATAGCATCGTTATAGTATTTTACTCCGTCCAGTTCTCTGACAAGTTCTGCTCTGTGTTCTACACCTTTAAAATTCATAGCAACATTTCTGATCGTTTCCGCATCAGCCATTCCCCGAACAGCACTGATTGCTGCCAGATAGTTCTCAATATTATGCAGTCCAGGGATTCTGATATCGGATGCATTCATAACAGCAGTTTTCACACCATATTCATTAACATAAATTGTACCGTCTTCTGCCATATATGTACCGTTGTACACTTCACTGCGACGGGAAAACAGACACATTTCTCCTCTGATAATATCCCTGAAGGAATAAGAAATGTCATTATCAAGATTCAGCACAGCCCTGCCGAAAGCATTCTGATGCAGTACAATATTTTTCTTTGCATCAATATATTCCTGCATATCTTTGTGAATATCAAGATGATTTGGTGCAAGATTTGTCACCACTGCTATATCAGGACTTTTACGCATGGAAATCAACTGGAAACTTGATAATTCCACCACGGCTGCATCTTCCGGACTGATTGTTTCAATATCCGGCAAAAGCGGTCTTCCGATATTTCCGCCAAGATGAACCGTATAACCTTTTGCCTTTAGTATTTCAGAAATAATAGTTGTTGTTGTCGTTTTACCATCGCTGCCTGTTACTGCAATGATTTTACAGGGACAAAGATCAAAAAACACTTCCATCTCACTGGTTACAATCTTGCCGTTTTTCCTTGCAGTATTCAGTTCATCCATATAAAATTTCATACCGGGTGTACGGAAAATAATATCCGCCTCAGGAACATTCAGATAATCTTCGCCAAGTCTTAGTGAAGCACCATACTGTTCGGCAAGTTCCGCATTTTCTCCAAGTGCATCACGGTCACGCTTATCACAAGCAATCACATTGGCTCCGTACTTCCTGAATAAACGTATTAAAGGAAGATTACTGCCGCCGATACCGCAAAGCGCAATGGTTTTTCCACTGATAAACTCAAAAAAACTTTTTATCTTACGATCCATATTCTATTCCTCACTTCAATTAAATGCATTAGCCGCCTGTAATACTAAAACCATAGTATAAATGATTTTAAGTTGACTGATGAGATACATAAAAAAGCATATTTCTTTGCAAATATAACCATTCAATATTATATTCCATCTCTCCGATTCCGTCAAGCAGAGAATCAAGAATTTATCAGTAACTGATTATTTTTTTCAACAGTTCTGAAACACATACAAGAAAAAGCCGGTGAATCAAAAATTCATCGACTTTTTCATACTCGTTTTTTTCAACGCAACTACATCAGTTTTTTCAGATACCTCAGTTAACTACCGTAATCTTGCAGCTTGCAGTTTTACCGTTATACGTCCTTACTGTAACATATGTCACTCCTGCCTTCACAGCGGTGAACTCACCTACCCAGTTAGTTCTGGTCATTTTTACAATCGAACTGTTTCCGGAACTGTACACACGATATGTGGCAGCAGTTCCTGCCGGAACCGTTGAACTTAAAGATGATTTCTGCCCTACCTTGAGCGTAAGGCTTGTCTTACTGAGTTTAACGCTTGTAGGAGCTGCCTTGACATTCACACGGCAGCTTGCCTCCTGATCGTTATATGTTTTAACTGTAACATAAGCAGTACCCTGTTTAACTCCGATAAATCCTGCCTGCCAATCTGTTTTTGTCATCTTTACTACAGAAGAATTGCTTGATCGGTACTTACGGCTTGCGCTGGCTTCTCCGTCAAGCAGAACACTTCCAAGCTGCATACTTTCTCCTACACCTATACTGACTTCTTCCTTTGCCATTTCAACAAATCTCGGAGGAGCTTTCACAGTTACTTTGCATCTGGCAGCTTTGCCGTTAAAGGTCCTTACTGTAATATAAGTTGTACCTGCTGAAATACCTGTGAAAGTACAGTTCCAGCTGGTAGGAACAATTTGTACAATATTGGTGTTCCCTGACACATAGCTTCTCGAAAACGAAGCCGAACCGCTGTTTACAGCACTGCTTATTGTAACGGTTTCACCAATTCCTATTGTAATCTGTGATTTACTCAGCGTTACGCTCTGGGGTGCAGCCTTCACCGTGATTTTGCACTGGGCAGTCCTGCCATTGAAGGTTCTTACCGTAATCACGGCTGTTCCTGCTTTCCGTCCTGTAAAGCAGCAATTCCATGTCTTATCAGAAACAGATAACACAGATGTATCCGATGTTGTATATTTTCTGGAAGCCGATGCAGAACCCTCGTCCAGAATACTGTCAAGATATGCTGTTTCTCCTATTCCGATTGTCATTTCAGTTTTACTCATTTTAACCGTTTTAGGTGCATTTTTTACGATAACAACACAGCTTGCTGTTTTTCCGCTGCTTTCCGTTACTGTAATAGTTGCTGTCCCCGCCCTAAGCGCTCTCAGACTTCCGTTGGACACTGTTACCACAGATGCATTTGATGTATTCCATTTTACAGCTTTTGGCGCAATATCAGGAGTTACCACTGCTGTAAGTGTTTTTGTTTCTCCTGCACCCAACGTTACAGAGGTACAGTCAAGCATAACGCTGCTTTCCATATATAATCGGCTGACATTATCAGCTTTTGCCGCATCTGCAGCAGCCGAACCCTCCATACAGATAACGGTCCTCTGGGAATCACCGTTATAAAAAGGATTCAAACCATATTGTACTACTGTATTCGATATCGATATATTTTTGATATCCGTGTTGAATTTGAATGCATAACTTCCGATCTCTGTAACAGAAGACGGAACAGTGTAACTGTCTGAGCTATATAAACTGGGAACACATACCAGTTTTTTCATATTTTTCGTAAACAGAATATTATTTTTTACAGTGTAATACGGATTAGCAGCATCTACACTAAATTTTATCACATTATAAGCCGGATAGATTTTCTCCGCATCAATATATTTCAGCGAAGAAGGAATGTCAATTTTAATTACATTAGCTCCTCTGAGCGCACCATCTGCCACAGCAAGAGTTCCTGACTTGATACTGAGTACAACCGCTTTATCCGGATTGCCCTTACCGTCACTGCTGACATAGTTACTCTTGTATCGATAGAGTACTTTGGCAATATAGATAAAACCATCAGACTTATCATTGTACCATCGTGTATTAATCAGTGCATCCGCACCAACCAGAACCATGCTGTCAGGCACATTTATAGTTGACAGTGACGTACAATCCTTGAACATCCGTGCTGACATGGAACGCATTCCATGCTGCATAGTTACTGTTGACAATTCTGTACAACCCTCGAATGCACCCTCTCCGATACGCGAAAGCCCCGAAGGGAGTGACACACTTTTCATCTGTGTACAGCCTTGAAACGCATATTTTTCGATAAAGGTAATATTGGAAAAATCAAGTTCACGGATCTTCGAATATGCAAACGCATAAGGATCGATCTTTCTGATTGTAGACGGTATTGTATAATCATCGTTTTTTGCTTTAGGATATGCACAAATAATGGTTGATCTTCTATTCAAAAGCACGCCGCCGGAAGCAGTATAATACTGATTCTTTCCATTGACATCAAATGCCGTGATCCCACTGCAGCGTATAAAAGCATCTTCAGGAATTGCAGCAACATCCGGTCCCAGATATAATTCCTGTATTTTTTCTGATGAAAAGGCATCATCACGAATAACTGTTACGCCAGCAGGAACAGTTATTTTTCCTGCTGCAGTATTCGGGCAGTATACCAGCGTTTTACGATCCGCTGTATACAAAATATTATCCGACACAATATAATACGGAGATTCTTCACTAACTGATATAGTCCCGATTTCTATACCGTCAAAGGCATATGGTTCTATATTTCGGATATTTTTTCCCAATTGTAAATTATAAACATTTCCTGATGACGCAGAAAACTCCGCAAATATCCCCTGTTTGATTCCTGTAACAAGATGTCCGTCATAAACGTCAGGAACTACAATACTCCCATCCGGAACATTTACATTTAAAACCGAGCATACAGAGCAGGTACCGTCCTCATTTTCCTGAAACGACAATCCTTCGGTACTATAGATATCTCCGGCTGCGGCATTGGTAATCACAGAAATTCCGGGAATCGTCAGAGATGCCGATGAAGCAGTTCCGATAATTGCCGAAACCAATAACGATGCCGTCACTTTTTTGAGTATTGCCTTTTTTTTCATTATCTTCCCTCCGAATCATTTTGGGCTGCTCCGCCAAAAAGCCGGAAATACCCTTTTCAACACAAATTTGTCCGATAACAGTCAATACTCGTACATTATAACATATTTGTAACTGATTTTTTATACTTTTTAAAAAAATTGTTACTTTTGATATCATTTTTTACATTTTTAACAAAAATTTATTGATATTTATTTCACCGGACAATGATATGACTAATATTTTTATCTTTTTGAGAGTATAAAAAAGCCGGTGAACCCAAAAATTCACCGACTTTTTCAATAATACTAATATTATTCCGATTCAGCTGCTGATTCAATTTCAGCAGAAGCAGATGATTCAGATACCTTCTGTTCACTGCTGTCTGACGAAGAATCTTCTTCTCCTGACGAATCTACAGAAGATTCCTCGCTGTCGTTCAGTCCCGGCAAGTCTTCTTCACCAGTGATCTTATCTGTCTGATCAATCAGTCTGGCAGCATAATCTCTGTCTGTGTATCCCTCTACGATTCCATTAACAAGAACAATGCAGGAACCGTCTTCTGACTGTTTGATCGTAAGAGTTTCTGTCAGTTCCTTCTTATCCTTATCTCTGTAGGAAAACTCTGCATTGAATATTTCTTCAAATCCATCGTCTTTGGAAATATCAATATCAGTTCTATGCATACCGGTCATATTATGTAAGAAGGTAGTAAAATTAATGTAGCTTACCTCATCTTCTCCTGATTTAACCTTGATATTGGTATATTCATCAAATACCTCATTTTCTTTTGTAGTATGTTCAAGATCAAATTCAAATTTCTGATCTTTGGCTGTAAAAACAGCTCTGAACATATTATCAACTTTCGGCGATACAAAGCTGCGTGTCGCAAATTTTTTATATGTGACATTATACCAGTCTTTTACATCTTTTTTTGTCATCCTGTATATAATATTGCCTTTTTCTGCCATCACATAACAGCTTCCGTCTTTACCTGCCTCGGAAACAAGCAGTCCGATATGACTTTCATCAGAAGCATTTATCTGAATATTCATATACGGTTTATCCAACCCGTATTTTTTCTTATTTTCGTCTGTTGCTCCTGCCGCGGCAACTTCACTTCCTGTCATTCCGTAAAGTGATTTTCCGTAATCCTGCACCGATACATCTGCTGCCACCAGATGATATGGAGAATGCATTTTGAATTTGCCTATAATGGAAATATCATCCTTATTATCAATTGTCAGAGGTTTTTCATAACCGCTTCCGCTGATATTTACAGATGTAATCTGAGTTT
>CACZPV010000130.1 GCA_902783065.1 uncultured Ruminococcus sp. | reverse complement strand
ATTTTACCACTTATGTCAAGTCCGCTGCTTTTTTGTTGGATTGCTATAGTAAAGGAATTACAAGTTGGAAATCTGAGTTTATAAAAAAATTCAAAAAGTTTTAAATTATACTTGATTTTTTACTAAAAAGGGTATACAATATTTTTAGCACTCTAAGACAGAGAGTGCTAATTAGTTTTATTAATTCTATTTTGCTTTAAGGAGGCAATATATTATGACTATTAAACCATTACTTGACAGAGTTGTTGTAAAAGCAGAAGCTGCTGAAGAAACAACCAAGAGCGGTATTATTCTTACTGCTGCATCACAAGAAAAACCCCAGTTTGCTACAGTTGTTGCTGTTGGTCCCGGCGGAATGGTAGACGGTAAAGAGGTGACGATGTATGTGAATGTTGGTGATAAAGTTATTACCAGCAAGTATTCGGGTACTGATGTAAAGCTTGATGGGGAAGAATATACTATCGTTCGTCAGTCTGATATTCTTGCTGTCGTAGAGTAAGAATTTCTTTGATCGGAAAAAATCTTTAAAAAGTGCTTTCAGAGATAAAATTTTTAAGGGTTACTGTAATTACACCGGTCTGAAAAAGATATTACAGCGTATGTATGAAAAAGGAAATCGTATAATATTTATTATTTGGAGGTAATTTATTATGGCTAAACAGATTGTTTACGGGGAAGAAGCAAGAAAGGCTCTTCTGAGCGGTATTGATCAGCTGGCAGACACAGTAAAAATCACACTTGGACCGAAGGGCAGAAATGTTGTTCTTGATAAGAAATTCGGTGCACCGCTTATTACAAACGATGGAGTAACCATTGCAAAAGAAATTGAACTTGACGATGCTTTTGAAAACATGGGTGCTCAGCTTGTTAAAGAAGTATCTATTAAGACCAATGATGTTGCCGGTGATGGTACAACAACAGCAACGCTTCTTGCACAGGCGCTTATCCGTGAGGGTATGAAAAATGTAACCGCAGGAGCTAATACAAAAAAAAAAAAAAAGGGTATCAGCAAGGCTGTAGATACAGCAGTTGGAACACTTAAGGCTAATTCCAAGCCGGTAGAAGGTTCTAAGGATATTGCAAGAGTTGCAACGATCTCTGCTGCTGACGAGGTAATCGGAAACCTGATAGCTGAATCAATGGAAAAGGTAGGCAATGACGGTGTAATTACGGTTGAGGAGTCCAAAACTGCAGAAACCTATTCTGATGTAGTTGACGGTATGATGTTTGACAGAGGCTATATTACACCTTATATGTGTACTGATACAGAAAAGATGGAAGCAGTGGTAGAGGATGCGTTCATTCTCATCACAGATAAAAAGATTTCTAATCTTCAGGAAATTTTGCCGCTTCTGGAAGAAATGATTCAGGCAGGTAAGAATAAGCTTGTCATCATTGCTGAGGATATCGAGGGAGAGGCTCTTTCTACGATGGTTGTAAATAAACTCAGAGGTGCGTTTACCTGTATCGGAGTAAAGGCTCCGGGCTTTGGTGACAGAAGAAAGGAAATGCTCCGTGACATTGCAGTACTTACGGGCGGTGAGGTAATATCACAAGAGATCGGTCTTGAACTGAAAGATACACATATGGATCAGCTTGGTCGTGCTTCAAAGGTAAAGATTGATAAGGAAAATACTGTAATTGTTGGCGGTGCAGGAAATGCTGATGACATCAAGGGTAGAGTTGGACAGATTCGTGCCCAGATCGAAGCTTCTACATCTGATTTTGACAGAGAAAAGCTTCAGGAAAGACTTGCTAAACTTGTAGGCGGTGTTGCTGTTATCAAGGTTGGCGCAGCTACAGAGATCGAAATGAAAGAAAAGAAACTTCGTATTGAGGATGCGCTTGCAGCTACCAAAGCAGCAGTAGAAGAAGGTATTGTAGCAGGCGGCGGTACAGCACTTCTGAATACAATTGATGCTGTTGCAGCCCTTGTAGATACACTCGACGGCGATGAAAAGACAGGTGCTAAAATCGTCCTTAAGGCACTGGAAGAACCTGTACGTCAGATTGCAGCTAATGCAGGTCTGGAAGGTTCTGTAATCGTTGATAAGATTGTAACATCCGGTAAGAAGGGATATGGCTTTAATGCGCTTACTGAGGAATATATGGATATGATGGAAAACGGTATTGTTGACCCGACAAAGGTAACAAGAAGTGCGCTCCAGAATGCAGCATCAGTAGCTTCAATGGTTCTGACAACAGAGTCACTTGTTGCTGATATCAAAGAGCCTGCTCCGGCAATGCCGGCAGGAGATCCCGGTATGGGTGGAATGTATTAATAGTTGATTAATACACATAATTGAACAAATGGTAAGAATACAGTGCTCCGTCAGCAAATTTGCAGCGGAGTACTGCTTATTTTTTGATCCTGAATTCGTGATTTTGACCTGATGTTACGGGATCATCTTATCCAGACTGCTGGAATGCACAGCAGCCCGCAGCCATACACAATAATCCACCTTCTCAAGTGAAAAGAGGCAGGAGATGGATAAAAGAAGCACACTTGTCTGATATCAGCATTATATGATAAAACTACATCCCCGTCAGCAATTTCGTTGACGGGGATGCGTTATAAGAGGATTAATACTTGTTAGCATACTGTATTATTTCTGTCTGCTCTATATAACAGAAATAGTATAAATTAAACGCAAATTGATTTATCAATAGTCAGTTATGTACGAGAAGCCATATAATATTGATCTCCGATAAAAACATGTGCGATTCTTTTGTCCATTCCCGTCTTATTCGGAAATCAGGTCATCATCATTATTGTTATCATTTACACCAAATATTTTGGTTTCTCCAAAATAAATTGCCTTTATTTTCTTAGGATCTATTGTGCAGATTTTTCCATGGCCCAGATGTTCCTCGTTAAATTCATAGAAGATAAAATATCTGCCAGTATTCTCATCTTTTCCGCATGCTACTGACAAACATCGTACAATATCACCGTTTTCCAATTCCACGGTAGTGCTGTCCATTGCTCCTTCCTGAGACAAGTATCTTAAAGCTCTGTTGTAGGAAGAATTGATAAAAAGTCTCAGACTGTAAGGAGATGCTGCTGCTTCGCTTAGTCTGAAATCAGCTTCTTTGATCATTCTGATTTCTGATTTTGACGTATCAAGCTGAACTGTATTGTTTTGCTGAATTGTCGGGATAGATATTTTATAATTAAGCGGTATCAGTGATCTGGTAACGAGTGAATACTCTGTATGTTCGTCCCATACTAATGCTTGATTTTCTTTGAGCTGCGGAGTGTAGATTTCGTTTATCTCCTGTATTTTTTTTGTAAGGGTTTCACCATCAACAGAGTGATCTGAGAATAAAGCTTTTTCCTTATGATTGAGAAATACTGAACTATCCGAAACAGTTAGTGTTTGTCCGATTGTTGAGCAGGAAAGTTGTCTGTAATTTACAAATGCAGTAATTGTTTTAGTATCAGTTAAGCTGTAATAAATATTACCGCTTCCGCTTCCTGAATTATCTACTCCGTTTGTTGTGCAGTTTATCTGCTTTCCGTCATGATCGTAAAGATAATTCATTAATACCATATCATCGGTATTATCTACGAAATTAGTACCGTCTTTTTTGGTGATTGTAAGGGTAGCGTATACATAATGTTCATCACCTGTGATTGCATTGCATATAACATTCACATCATCGCTGACACCGCTGATATTGACGGAGGTAAAAGAACCGTCTGTGTCTTGGGTTTTGATTTCCCTGTTAAAAAGATCGTCAAATGCTCCCATAGCAGCGGCAGTCGATCCGATAACGGCAACACTGAGTGCAGCGGCAGCAATAGCGGCGAAAAAGCGTTTTTTTGTTTGGCTTGTATTCTGTTCGTACTTTATCTATAGTGATCCTCCTCATCTTGTCAAAGTCCATGCCTGTGGGTTCATATATGGATGATTCCTGTATGTTTTGAATATCGAATTGCATAAAATCGAAAATATTGTCTGTTTTCATACTCAGTAACCCCTTTCTTTCAGAAATGCTTTTATTTTTACTTTGGCTCTTTTGATTTTTGATTTTACAGTTTCTGGTTTTAAACCTGTTATTTCTGCTATTCTGGGTGCAGACTGATAGTAGTAATAATAGCGGATCAGGATATCTCTGTCCGTCTTTTGAAACTGTTCAAGAGCAGCGGTGATATCGTCATGAAGTACTTGCCTGTCTGTGTTATCCGCAATCAAAAATTCGTCTTTCAGCTCAATATCATCTATATCGATGATATCAGGGATTTTCAGAGATTTTATTTTATCTTTAGCTTTGGTTTTTGCAATGATGCACAGATAGCCTTTTAATGATTCTTTTTGTACCTTAGCGGCATTTCGCCATAAGCAGAAGAAGACATCCGCAGCTGTTTCATCAATGTCGGCAGGTGTAAGGCTACCTTTTGAAACACTATAGATCACGGCTGAAACAAGTGGGGCAAAACGCTCCATAATTGCTTCGAGAGCCGACTCATCTTTCTTTTTCAGCATCTCGGCAAGTTGTTCATCATTCATTTTCACATCTCACATTCATAAAAGTTTTTCCGATTAATCTTAAAGCCGAAATTTCCGCTTTCACTTATATAAACGATCAATATTTTTGAAAAGGTCCGTTTCTAAAAATTATTTTAAAAAATTACGAAAAAAAGCTTGCAATATGAAATATAGTATGTTATAATATTAAACGCAATTCGCACGCAGACCTATTTGTTAGGTGCATACAGAATAGTATGTTGTCAGATTCAGGACTGCGGAGGAAAAAACCTAAGGAGGACAAATTTTATGGCATCAGTAGTATCAATGAAACAGCTTCTGGAAGCAGGTGTTCACTTCGGTCATCAGACAAGAAGATGGAACCCTAAAATGGCTCCCTATATTTTTACGGAGAGAAACGGTATCTATATTATCGATCTCCAGAAGACTGTCAGAAAACTTGAAGAAGCTTACAATTTCGTTCGTGAGCTTTCTACAGAAGGTAAGTCTGTTCTGTTTGTAGGAACAAAGAAGCAGGCTCAGGATTCAGTTAAGGAAGAGGCTCTCCGCGCAGGCGCTTATTATGTAAATGCAAGATGGCTCGGCGGTATGCTTACTAACTTTACAACGATTCGCCGCAGAATTGAAAGACTTAAGCAGCTTCGTACAATGGAATCTGATGGAACTTTCGATCTTCTCCCGAAGAAAGAAGTAATCAAGCTTAACCTTGAAATTGAGAAACTTGAAAAATTCCTTGGAGGAATCAAAGATATGAAAGAGATCCCAGGTGCTCTCTTCATCGTAGACCCCCGCAAGGAAAGAATCGCAGTTGCAGAAGCAAAGAAGCTCGGTATTCCGAT
>CACZPV010000129.1 GCA_902783065.1 uncultured Ruminococcus sp. | reverse complement strand
TCATGCCTTCTTCTGCAATTTCCAATGATGAGCATTTTGTTTTTTCTCCATATACTTCAATGTCCTGCCATGGTAAGTTACCTGCTCCTTCATTAAAAACCAATTTTAACTCATAATCGTCTTTACTGTTATTAACAAATATTTTTCCTTTTTTATCAAATATTGCTGATTCAAGATTATCAGCTTTAACATACAAAAGATATTCTCCGATTAACATAGACTGATTGATTGATGTACTTCCGTTTTCCGGAGTAACAGTAAATACACTCTGATCTTCCGGCAGAAATACTCTTTCTATAAAACCGCCGTTACCTTTTCCGCTTGTTCCGCTGGATGTGCTAATTGGTATAGCTTGGTTAAAATCAATACTGCCGTTACGTTTTAGCGTTTGAAATGTATGTAGATTCCGGGAATTGGCATCCACGCTCATTCCCTCAGGAAGTATTAATTTCAAGTATGTGTTTTCTGCTGTACTTTCTCCTATATTTTCTATATATGCCGTTATTTCCAACGAATGAAATTCAGGGGTATTAGTAGTTTTATTAAATGACTCCTGAGTAATAAGCGCATCACTGTAAACACTAATTGCCAGCGGAGGCTGGTTATCCTCAGTAAAATCACTCAGACCGTAATATGTTCTGTATGTTTCTGTCATACCTGCCTTAAATTCTTTTTCATTCCATGTTATTGTCACAGCAGTATCTACGGTTTTCTCCCCTTCCTTAATCTGATAATCCCATCTGACGATGTTAAGTTTTCGCCAATTGGCAAATTGAACACGATCAGGTGGATTTGATTTATCCCTCAAAAAATTTCCCTGTGCAATTACCGTCGGATTAACAAGATAGTCAAATGCCTGCCAATATGCCGGTATTTCACTGCCGGTAAATTCTGTTTCTGTTGTAACACTGCCTATACCTGAAACTCTGAACGGTGTATCATCAATATTCGCAAGTTTTGTATCAAGCATTATTCTTGTACCGATTTTATGCGGCTCACTGCCATTGTTTTTTACTTCATATTTGATTTCAGCAAGATCATTTCTTCCGGTTGCCGGATTCATAATAATGTCAATTGTTTGTGTTACTTCAATATCTCCGTATTTTGCTGTAGAAATATTAGTCTTATCGTTTGATTCAGTTGAAATTTCAAACGAGCTGCATTCAGAGCCGTACATATAATCGATATCATCTATCCGCACAGTTGTATATGATGTATTAGCCTCAGGATAACCATACATCAATGTTACATTATTATCGCTATCATTATTTGGATCACCTTCAACAGTTCCTAAAGTAAATTTACCATTATTACTAACTCCAAAACCAATGTATTTAATTTCTTCATTATTTTCTGTGGCATTTGCTGTCATGTTCACGTTAATACATTGTTCTGCAGTGTTTCCACATATAATCATGCAGGATAACATAAACGCAGACAGACTTTTAAAAGCATTTTTCTGTTTTGGTTTCATATCACAAATCCTCCCATATTACATATATTTTATTAATGCCGTATCAAAAGACTAACTCACCTTTTGTATCCTTTATTTCACTACATCTCATTTTTTACGCATAAATACAATATATGTTGGAGTTTTTGGTCTAAAATCAAGAGTATACAGAAGTATACAGAAAATTAAACTTTTTATAATAATTTTTCCACGTTCAAACTGCCGAAAGTAAGTATAGATTATTATTGACAGCATTGCATAACATTTGTGATAAATGAAAGAAGTTCATATTCAAAATCCGGAAGCTCTACGTCTGCAAACATTCATTGGTATATGCTTGAAAAAAGACAGATAATGTTTTATAATAGGACTGTAGTTTGCTTCTGATTTGTAATTGTTGTCATTTTTAAGAAAATCAATTGACTACGGATGTTTCGGAACATCACTGCAATTGTTACTCGTATTTTATCCCGGAGATGAATTTATGAAAAAATTTTTTACGATACTCGTTTGCAAGCTTCTGCGCTTTGTCGGAAAGATTATCGGAAAGGGCAGTTCCCTTCCCGGTAAAATCGCACTGAAAATGTGTCCCGATATTCTCAGCCGTATACAGCTTCCAAAATATATTATCGCCGTTACCGGCAGCAACGGTAAAACATCTACTGTTGAAATGATTGCACATATCCTGACACGTAACGGAAAATCCGTTGCATGGAATAAAGAAGGCTCTAACCAGATTGAAGGCGTCACTACTCTTGTACTCGGCAGTGCCAGCCTTGGCGGTAAGGTTAAAAGTGATATTCTGCTGATCGAAAGCGATGAGCGCTTTGCAAAATATACATTTCAATATATTAAACCAACACATTATGTAATTACCAACCTGTACCGTGATCAGCTTACAAGGAACGGTCATCCCGATTGGGTTTTTGATGCCCTGAGCGACAGCATTTTCCCTGAAACTCAGCTGATTCTTAATGCTGACGATCCGCTTGTATCCCTTTTCGGCCGCGGCAGGGATAATGTGATCTGGTTTGGTGCTGACGAGCTTTCAACCGATACAAAAGAACTGAAAAGTGTTTACAACGATGGTGCTTACTGCCCTGAGTGCAAATCACCTATGACATACAGTACCCATCATTATAACCATATTGGTCATTATAAATGCTCCTCCTGCGGCTATTGCCGCCAGGATACACAGTATACGATCACATCAGTGGATCTTGATAATGGTACAATGACAATTAACGGAAAAGATACAATCAGTCTTGCCCTAAAATCGCTGTATAATATCTACAATATCCTTGCTGCCTATACGGCTGCTTCAATCGTAGGAATCGATGGTGCAAAAATCGCAGCAGATATGAGCGATTATGTAATGAAAAACGGCAGAGTTATTACCTTTGAAATTGGCAAAAGACAAGGTACGGTACTTACTTCCAAACACGAAAACAGCATCTCTTACAATCAGTCAATTCGTCTTGCCTGCACCGATAAAAACGGCTGCGATGTCATGTTTATAGTTGATGCCGTCAGCAGAAAGTATTTTACAAGTGATGTTTCATGGCTTTGGGATATTGATTTTGAAATGTTGAATAATGAAAATATCCATGAAATAATTCTTTCGGGCAAATACGTCAACGACCTCGCTGTACGTTTTTCCTATACCGATATCCCCAAAGAAAAAATACATATTATAGAAAATATCGAAGAAGCTTATCATTACCTTGAAAGCGATCGGGAGGAATATATTTACGTCATTACCTGTTTTTCCGACAAAGGAAAATTTCTTTCGCTGCTTTAGGCGAAAAGACAAACTAAAGGACGGTTAACACATGAAAATTCTTCACTTATATTATGATATCATGAATCTGTACGGAGAGTACGCAAACGTATTGGCACTTGAACGCCTGCTGCGTGCAAACAACATTGATGTTACAACTGATAAAATAACTCTTGATGAAAAAGCCGATATTTCCGTATATGATTTTATATATATCGGCTCAGGTACGGAGCGCAACCAAAAAGTTGTTTTAGAAAATCTGAAACAGTATGCGGAGGATTTAAAAACTTATACGGAAAACGGAAAAACTGCTTTGCTGACAGGAAATTCATTTGAAATGCTCGGAAAAACCATTACCGACAGCAAGGGAAAAATATTTGACGGTATTGGTCTTTCGGAATTTGAAACCACTGAACAAAACAAAAAAAGAATGACCGCAGACGCAATATTTTCTGCTGATTTTTCAGATAAAAAGCTTGTCGGCTTTATCAATAAAAGCAGCAGCATAAATAATGTTGATACCCCTCTCTTTTCTGTCGAAATGGGTATCGGAAACAATGATAACGACAAAAAAGAAGGAATCCGCATAAACAATCTGTTTGGCACACATCTGACAGGACCGGTACTTATGAAAAATCCTTATTTTCTGGAATACATTGCCGGATTGATTATCGGAACAGACAAAAAACTCAATACTGATCATCTTTACTATGAAAAAGCCGGATACGAAGTTACTCTTTCCGAACTTACCAGACGAGCTTCCGCAAATCAGTGAGCATTTCTTATTGTAATTGGCCCTGAATCCGTGAAGTTGATGGAATGTCTTTTGAAAAAATACGGCCTTTAATCTGTTCAGGCGGCATGCGTGCGCAGCACGCATGCCGCTGTTCCTTAATTACTCCCCCTTCCCTCTGGGAAGGGGGTCGGGGGGAAGGGCAGAAAAACTGCACCTCTTAGGTGAACACCTGAATTAGTGACAATGTATAAAAAACGCATCATTACTGTATATTCAACAGCACAGCAGTTACAATTGAATTTCACGGATTCAGGTTGGAATTATAGTAAACGTTGTTATTATTCTGACTTTGCACAATTGGCGAATGTTTAGTCATGTCCACAGGGGTAATACAAAGTAAAAATCTTTTTGTCGTTTACTATAATAAGCATTTCTGACAATAAAAAGTTTTTTGCAGAAGCCGGATTGTATTATTTCGCATATTTCATCGAAAAATGCATATCATAAAACATGAGCTTTTTCTTTTTTTCTGAAAGAGGAAAAAAATTTGTACCGGCGGTGAATTTATGCAAAAATACAAACCCTACATTATTTCTTTCGCAATTACATTTGGAATTGCAATTATCGGCAGCATCGTTACTTATCTTGGTATGGACAGCTTTTCACGTCTTATACAGCCCCCTCTTTCTCCCCCTGGTTTTTTGTTTCCGATTGTATGGACAATTCTTTATGGATTGATGGCATTCGGCGCAGCAAGAATATTTCAAAAAACCGGAAATATTAAAGATCCCGCGATTTACGTTTTTGCTGCACAGCTGCTTTTTAATCTCGGATGGAGTGTTCTGTTTTTCGGACTGGATGCTTATCTGCTTGCTTTTATCTGGCTGATCATTCTGTGGATACTGGTACTGATTATGATTATTCTGTTTTACAGAATTGATCGTCTTTCCGGTTTATTGCAGATTCCTTATCTTTTATGGCTGACCTTTGCCGCATATCTTAATCTGGCAATTTATCTCATTAATTGATTCTTCCCAGTAGGAAAGAAAACTGCATAGCCCGGATAAGATAAAACCCGACATATCACTTATTATCCATCACGTCAACTCTGCGTATTCAAAAAAAGGCGAGCGGCACATAACCGCTCGTCTTTTTTATATATCTAATACTGAACTCCGATAAAAAGCAGACATTCTTTTCGGTCTGATTTTTAAGATCACAATACAGGTGCGTTCCTTTTGCCCAAACCACTGCCTCTTCCGGCGAAAAGATAGAGGTTGTAGTGGAAAAATGAAAGTTTATTATAATAAAATCAGATAGTATCAAGTGCTTTCTGAATATCTGCAATGATATCATCTATGTATTCAAGACCTACAGACATTCTAATAAGGTTTGGTTTTACTCCACATTCCTCCAATTGCTGATCGTTCATCTGTCTGTGAGTAGTACTTGCCGGATGCAAAGCACAGGTACGGGCATCTGCAACATGAATAACCAGCTTGATCATATCAAGTTTGTCCATAAACTGCATTGCTTTTTCTCTGCCGCCCTTAACTCCGAAGGAAATCACTCCGCAGCTTCCGTTTGGCATATATTTTTTTGCTCTTTCATAATATTTGTTGCTTTCAAGTCCCGGATAGTTAACCCACTCGATCTTATCATTAGATTCAAGAAATTTTGCAACCGCAAGAGCATTCTGACAGTGACGCTCCATTCTGAGGAACAGCGTTTCCAATCCCAGATTCAGAAGAAATGCATTCTGCGGACTCTGCTGTGCGCCATAGTCACGCATCAAATGGGTTGTAGCCTTGGTTATATACGCAGCTTTTCCGAATTTTTCTGCATATACAACTCCATGATATGATTCATCTGGTTCTGTGAACATCGGGAATTTTCCGTTTGTCCAGTCAAAATTACCGCTGTCAACAATTACACCGCCGAGCGCCACCGCATGACCATCCATATATTTTGTGGTAGAATGTGTAACAATATCAGCGCCCCATTCAAACGGACGAAGATTTACCGGAGTCGGGAAAGTATTATCCACAATCAGCGGCACACCATGAGCATGTGAGATTTTCGCATAAGCTTCAATATCAGCCACATCAAGCGATGGATTTGACACACTTTCGATAAAAACTGCTTTAGTATTATCTTTAAATGCGGCATTGATTTCTTCTTCATTTGCGTCAGGAAGTACAAAGGTAAAATCAATTCCCAGTTCACGCAGTGACTTATTAAAAAGATTGAAAGTACCTCCATAAACTGCTGCTGCACATACTACGTGGTCACCTGCATGACAGATATTTGTCACCGACATCATACTGGCAGCCTGACCGGATGAAGTAAGCATTGCTCCCACACCGCCTTCCAGAGCTGCGATCTTAGCAGCAACCATGCTGAGCGTAGGATTGGTCAGACGGGTATAAAAGAAACCATCTTCCTCCAGATCAAACAGTCTGCCGAGCGTTGCTGCATTATCATACTTGAAAGTAGTACTTTGAATAATAGGAACAACTCTTGGTTCTCCGTTTTTCGGATCATAGCCTGCCTGCAGACATTTGGTATTAATGTGATACTCCATTGTTAAAAACTCCTTTTTTATATCTTCCATAACCGATTGTAAAAAGTCTGAAATTCCTTTACCCATGCGTTTTTTGATATCATGTGTTTTAAAACTTTTCTCCTCTTTAATCCGTCATTTTCGTAGATTTTGCATCGAAAACGACTACTTTTTACAATCGGCTATATATCTTCAAGCCTATTGCAAAAATTGAATATAATGTTTATGCACGCAGATCAGTTTTACAATTATCTGCGATTTACACATCTTTT
>CACZPV010000128.1 GCA_902783065.1 uncultured Ruminococcus sp. | reverse complement strand
TGAACGGAGCATCTGTTACAACAAATGTAAAGGGCAGCAAGTCTACAATAAGCTGAATATCAAAGAAATCCTTATACAGCTTTCCGTTGGCGGTATACCTGACTTCTATTGTTGCAGCCATATTTGTACCGGGATTAAAATCATCCACATCAGTCTGGCTAAGCTGCTGTTCTCCGTTCCAGAGTTCATAAGCGTCGTCAGCAAGCTTTTCGGTAGTGCCGTCATCATAAAGTACAAAAACATCCAGCTTCGACCGATCCAATACTGTATCTGTATAATAATAATCACCTGTCCATACAGCAGATATTGAAGTAATTTTTCTTGCCCGTTTCAGCACATTTGCTTCTGCTGTAGTATGTGAGGCTTTTGACTGAACAGACTTATTGTTTACAAATGTCGCACCGCACTGCAGCTGAGTATTAGTAATAATAAAGTTTACAGATTTACCATCGGCACTTAAAGAACCGTTCGCTGTAATATCGGTAATATCCGACGGTTCATATCTTTGTACCTCGACCTCGGAAATATTATAGTTTCCTGCCGGAACATCTGTGAATACTGCTGTCATTTCAGCGTATTCAATTCCCTCGTCCATATTTCTGAGAGAATCAACATAATCCTTTGCAAATGTAACACTCTTATAAGCTGTATACGTTTTTCCGT
This sequence comes from uncultured Ruminococcus sp., assembly GCA_902783065.1. GTDB lineage: Bacteria > Bacillota > Clostridia > Oscillospirales > Acutalibacteraceae > UBA1213. Next base: position 4,532 of record CACZPV010000128.1, on the reverse strand, counting down.
TTTCACCATCAGTTCCGCTGAGCTTAAATATGAAAACAGGATTACCGTGAGCAAACACAATGTCATCAATGAATATCTTTTTCTTGACCGTTATTTCTCCGGCTGCCCGTTTATCCTCGGCAGTAATTTCCTGAACCTTTCCTGCGGAAAGGTAATTCACTGAAAAACGGATTTTCTCGTCAGATACACCATAGCCTTCAGGTGCCGAATCTTCCTGTAAATAATAGCTGCCCCAAGGAATAGCTGTTATTTCAACAGTACCCTTGTTCGGACCTTCTTCACTGATCGTTTCGATACCGCTTCTGACAAGCGTACCATCACTCTTATAAAGACTGTAAACAGCTCCTCCAAGTCGGAGCGTATTATCTTCCCTTGATGTCTTTATAAGCTTTACAGTACCATTAAGACGGTCATCAGAAACATCCTTTCTGATCGTAGCACGAACTGTATTTTTACTTATTGTAACTGGATACTTTGTTTCATTCAGTTCATATCCGGCAGGAGGACGAATCTCCTTTAGATAATATTCGCCCCACCACATATTTTCAAGCATGAATGAACCAACATCATTTGTTGTAAATTCTACGTTCTGCGGTTCGCCGCGGACGTTAACACGAACATCATCCGACTGTCTGAACAAACCATAAACGGCATTTTTAACAAACTCGTCTTTATTGTCTTTCTTTTGTACCCATACATTACCCATTTTTCGGGTATCATATGTTTTTTCAGTATGAACAACCGTTCCATCCGGCTGAAGATCTTCTCCATTAACGGTAAATGTGATATTGTCAGGATAAATCTTATAACCGGTTGCAGGAACTGTTTCCTTAAAATAGTACTCTCCAAAATCCAGGTCTTCCACTTCTATTACACCGTTTGCATCGGTCATGTAAGTTCCTATCATTTGGTTCTGACCTGTATAAAGCTCATAAAACGCACCGCTCAGCGGATTTTCTGTAGCCGTACCATCTTCAAGCTTTTCAAGTTTTTTCAGTACTACCTTAGCCGGAATTTGTTCATTTTCAACCGTCAGATCAAGGTCACGTCCTGCGTCATTAGCGGCATTAACGGTAAACTCGATCTTCTTTGCTTCTTCCTTAATAATATATCCGGGCGGCGGTAATATTTCCTCAAGATAATAGCTGCCCCACGGAACATCGGTTACTTCCAGTTCTCCGGACGCATTAGTTACATATACTGCGGAATTAGCGTACGACCCATCCGGTTTATGCAAACGGAACTGTGCGCCGGAAAGAACTACAGAGTTATCTTTATCCCATACTTTGGTTAACTTAACAGATGTTTCTTTTCTTTCATTTTGTACAATAACCGGCAATATTACATCCGGTTCTTCGAATTCCAGATGCACCGGAATATGCGCTTCGGACAACTCATATCCTTTCGGTACAGAGGTTTCCACAAGGTAATAATCATCATATACAATATTCGGAATAAGAGCTACACCGTCTTTATCTGTTTCTATTCCTTCTTTTACAAGGCTGTCATCCTGAGTTCTGTACAAACTGAACACAGCACCCGGAAGCTTGATATTATTATCCTGCTTATCAACTTTCCGGATTTTTATTGTACCCTTGAAAGGTACCATACCGACAGCTACCTTATTTGTATATCTCGTCTGGGTTTCCCCGAGCTCACCTGCACTTATCGGATTGAAATTAACGAAACATTGATTGACCGCTTTTTTATAATCATAACTCTTGTCGGAATTGTCAGGTGAAAGCATATATATGTCAAAGAATACGTACTCACCACCCGTAAGTGTAGCATCTTCAAAATCCAAAGCAATAGTTTTTATCTTTTCAAGCTCACTCCGCGACCATCCGGAAGTATCCGGCAACTCGTGCCATTTTTCTGTGTCAGTTAAATCCGGTTTTACGGCATCCTCTAAACTTTCCGAATAGTAAATACTCGGTCTTATACCCGTAAAACTCTCGGCAATAGATGTATCGATCCTGAGAAATGTTCCATGCCATTTCGTGGAGTCATCACTCAAAGATGATTCTTTTTCGAGCGGATCAACTACCACTACATTACCAATGGTATCTTCATTAGCTCTGAATTTTATGCGGTATGTATAAACGCTGTTGCCGTAAGTTTCAGGGACAGTGTCCTCAGTAAACGTACCCGCTGTATCATCATATTCCGGAACACGATATCCATCTGACAAATCTGTTTTTACACTAAGCACACTCTCCAGCTGCGCAAAACCTGCAACAGTCAAACTACAGTAGGCATAGCTATACGCCAAAACCTCACTGATGTTGCCGTCGCCGTCAATATCACGCCAAAGGTTGTTATCATAGTAAAGATTATCATTATATCGTGCATACCAGAAATCATCCTGATCAATGGTCGACATCGTTCTGAACGTAAAGGTATATGTCCTGGGATCAAGATTGGAACCTCTGCGCTGATTCAGCTCATCTATATTGACGAACATTGGTATGTTTTTTATGTAAAGTCTGTAAGTAGCTGTAGAATCCCCGCTGTTTACTATGCCGTTTTCCCCGAAATCAAATTTGATCTCTACATAGCTGCGCTTATTTCCGGATGAATCTGTTCTCTCCAGAATGTTCAGTGTTGCATGCTCTTTAAGATAGTCCTGGCTAATACTCCAGTTCTTATCATTTTCATTTGTCATGCTCATCTCAATATGATTCAATAATTTATCATTGGTGTTGTACAATTCACTGAGATAAAGCCCCTGGGGTACTACAGCATAAACAGAAAATCTATCTATACTGTTTCCGTCCGGAATCGATAAATATTCACTGAAACTGCCCGTAAAATTATACTGTGACTGTGTATGCGAGGCAAAACTGAGATATGCATTCTGATAAACAATATTAGGCATTCTGAGAATATGGATACTGTCGCTTTGTCTGAGAACAGGATAACCAAACAAGGCTTCATCTTCCGGTATTATATACGCAGATCCATCACCAGTTTGAACATTTTCTCCCGTCGCATCGTATCGTCTGACAAAAGAATAATTTATCATTGTACCATTGTCAAGGACAATATCACTGCTGTTAGTATGAAACCTGTAATATGTTCTTATCGGCAGTTTCACAAAGCTCTGGTCCAAGCCGATTATCTTAATACTTACAGACGCAATATCAGTTTCATCAAATTTATACGTATTCTGAACACTGTTCAGCTTGGCATCATCTTTATAAACCTGATATTCTGTCTGTCCCGCTCTCCTTACATAGATTACTGCATTATACTCTTTCTGTTGAACAGTAAATCCATTGGTATTTTTTATTGTACTCAACGACGGCAAAACAATTTTTGTAAAATGATATTCATCATCCCGCAATTGCCGGTCAGTTCCTGATGTAGTTCTCACTTTCAGGATATCATTGCCGATCTCAAAAGATACACTATCAGTCAGATCATATCCAATATAAATTGTCGAATTATAATCAGTTTTTCCATTTATCACATTTGCCGCATTAACAGCACCATTAATTATACAGTCTCCGCAGTGGCTGTTAGTAAATGAATTACCTATACCATAATTTGTCATACTTAATGAATATCCGGGTGGACTGCCGCCATTAAACCCGTAATCGTTGGTATTGATCTCAAAGACCTGCTCCGCAAATTTCACGGTTTCGAGTTCATCATAATACCTGCCATAGCCCTCCAGATATATTCTGACCTGCTGACCAAGATAAGGGTCATTCGGATAGGCTGCATAAAAAGCAAGTACGCTGGTATCATAGTAGCTGCGTTTGCCGTAAGTATAAATATACTTGGAATTTGTTTTCCATGCCTCATATACGACTCCGTCATCTTTTACAACTGTTTGCCCTGTTTTTTGGAAATATGCGTCCGATCCGACTTTTGCGTCAACGCCGCATATATTTGTGCCGATCGGTGCCCAGACAATCCAGTCTGCCCTCAGCGATTCACTGGAATACTCATAATAATGTGTGGTAAGCGATCTCGCCTTTCCTACATAACTGTATAAAAAGTCAGAATACTTGACAAAACGGTAATCGCGATAACTCTTACCTTCATCAACAAGACATCCCAATCCTTCCTGGGAATTCACCTTAGACGCAGGATTATAGCTGCCTTCCGACTGACCTTTCAGCGAATACACAAATATTTCGCGTGTCTGTGAATAAGTGACTTCATCGCTCTGTGTTAATTCTCCATTGGCAGTGCGAAGCGTTGCCTGTAAAGTTTTGCTGTAATTGTTTTTTGAAGTACGCGATTCAACCAACCACACTATCTCGAACATACCAGCATAAACCGCATTTTTATATACCTTAGCGTTATTGGTAAATGTATACATGTTTGTCGAGGGGCTGTAGGTGTAACTCCAGTCATAGATCTTATTTGGCTCCGTAGACTTGTCAGCAGCAATAGCAACGGGATCAAGCTTTTCACGACCGCAATCATTAATGCCCGGAACAGTTATAACGATCTGACCCTTTTCATAGTCTGTCAGGAGATGTTCATTATTGTATGCAACCTTCAGCCGCACATAACGA
>CACZPV010000127.1 GCA_902783065.1 uncultured Ruminococcus sp. | reverse complement strand
TGGAATAAAAACCATTATCTTCATTGTAATACCGGATTTCCTCTGTTTTAGGATTAAAAGAAACAAGTCCGTTTTCGCTGTAAGTACAAAACCATAGAAGCTGATTACTTGTACGTTTTATACATCTGACTCTGGCATCACCGATAAATTTTGTTATTTTATTTTCGATCTTAATTATAATTCTTATCGACCACAAACAAACCGCTGTCACTGCCGATATACAGATTGCTGTCATATTTGCAGGTAGCATTAACAACCATTGTATCGAGTTTGGAAAGTCTTGAAATGTCCTTGAATTTATTTTCCACGATCTTCATAACACCCTGTCTGGAAGAAGTAAACCAAAGGTTTCCTTCATAATCCTCCATAATGTTATCAATGGAATTTGTCATTGGCAGATCAGGAATTGTACAGTAACTCATATTTTCGTCAAAATAACCAATACCGTTATCACAGCACATCCATAGCTTATCATCAATTTTTTTAATATTATTAATAGAGTTCTGAGGACTTACACTATATTTCTGGGCTGTCGATGCAGATTTTGTCATATCCCAGTGTACAAGTCCGTATTTTCTGGCACCGAGATATACGCACCCCGGGTTATCAGGATCGGGATAAGCACAGTCCACAGGCCCCAGTCCGGTTTTTTCCGGATCGTAGTAACCAGTAATCCTTCCGTCCTTGTAGGTAAAGAAGCCGCCGTCCATGTCAAAACCGAAAACAGTTCCGTCAGGTGCTTTGTTCAGCTTTTTAATATATTTTTTATTAATCTTTGCTTCATCAATGGAATGAACCTTTGCATCTTTATCCACCACCGCAAGTCCCATGGTTGTTGCAATCACTATATTACCGTCATTATCCTCAGTAATTGAACGTACCGAGGATGATGCCAGTCCCTTTACCTTATTATAATAGGTAAATTTTTCATTTTCCATCATAGCTGCACCGTCATCATTGGTACCAATCCATAATCTGCCCTTTGTATCAATATAAAGACATCTTACAGTAGCAATACCATCGGAAGAATCATAGCGATAAAAGGTATTGCCGTCATATCTTACAAGACCGCTGTATCCGCCCATCCATATATAGCCGTTATCACTTTGTACAACTGCATTGGTTTCCGAGGTGGGCAGACATTGGTATTGTCATAAAGAACCGCCGTATAATCTTTGGAATCACCGAGTACATCAGGAATATCCGCTGCCTCCGCCTTCATATTTGTGCTGTAGGAAAAAAGCGGTATCATCAGAAGACAAAGCATTACTGCCAAGAAGCACGACCGGATAATATTTCTGATGCAATCCGAATACCCGCATGAATTTTTAAAAAGATAAAATTTCATATTCCACATCCTTATTACATTAAACATCGCATTACAACTATATCTTTATCGATCAGAGATACCGGATTTCACGGTTTCATTTATAACTCAGGAGGATTCAGAGGAAGAAACAGATGAGTTTTCGCTGTCAGATACGGTAACAATGACAGGATAAGGATTGTCGGTTACGATTGAGTAAGGCCAGCAGAAATCGTACGGAGAATCAATCGTAATTGAGGCATTCATAGTCGTGCTTCCGCTGAGAGCAGAACTGTTCATATCGATAACAGCTGTCATATCTGATGCCTTGATTTTAGAAAGCTGCTGTGCATCACCGACCAATGTTACACTGACCGATTTTGTATTTAGTGTAACTTTTTTACCGTCCGGCTTATTGCGGAGCTGAATATTTGTAACAGTAAAGTTTTTGGAATTAAGTTTTTCCGAATCAAAAGTTACTTTCGCACTTGTAATATCATTTACAATACGAACACCGGAAGGTACTACTAATTCCACATCAAATTCAGCATTATCCGGGCTGACCTTAGACAAATCAATATCTTTGGTTGTAACGCTGGTAATATCAGTAGTTTCATCATTCGGAACAGCAATCTGAATTGTTTGCGGTTCAACCGTAAGTATACTGTTTTCAGAATCAAAGCTGTCCGGAGCATTAATAATTGATGGTTCAATATTCAGTTCCTTCAATTTCAGAACAGTTACTTTAACATTCACTACGGTGAAATCAGCTTCGATATATTTTCTGTCAAAATAAAGACTATCAATTTCCTTGTCATCTTCGTCATAAAATTTAATCTGCGCCTCTATAGTCTGCGACTCAGTCAGACTGTCAGAAAATTCATATACTGCTTTTGCAGAGTGAATCTTTTGTATAATTGACTGTGCGCCTTTTACATGAACGCTTTTTTTGGATGGCGTAAAAGAGTCAATGTGATGACTTTCGTCGACAGAAGCTTTGACCTCCGCAGTTATATCAATATCGGCCTCATCTTCTCTGTCTACAAACACCATTACTCTTTCCGGATCCAAAGAATTTGCAATAATACTGTAGTCGTTTGCCAGGCTGCCCTTTTTGGCACTGAGCTTAACACTTTTTTCTGCAGTACTGTCTATTTCCGCAAATTCATCTCCGAGAGATACGTCAATATCATCCTTGGTAAGATTTCTAAGTATCAGTGAATTACCGCTGACTCTTACAGATGCAGTGGTTTTATTCATATAGAACACTTTCAGATCACTGCCAAGTTCCGGTGCGCTTATAGGAATATCCTTGATATATGCATAAGTAGTTTCTTCGGAATTGCCTGGCAAAGCTACCCAGATGCAAAAGGCAACGATCACCGAAAAGAGCATAACAAATTTATCGTTATAAAACAGTTTACTAAAACTGAATTTACTTTTTCCCTTCATTTTTCTTCCCCTTCATTATCCCGTTAGCAACGGGTACTCGTTCTGCCTTTTCATGCTCTTTAGGAATCAGATCCTCCTCAAGAGCCATGCTCAGCGTTTCTCTGGTATAATTTCTTGTAATAATTCCGTTTTTAGCGATAGAAATAGTACCGGTTTCTTCAGATACAATCACTATAACAGCATCGCTGTTTTCACTGATACCTAATGCAGCACGATGTCTTGTACCAAGATCAGTACTGATATCGTTATTTTTGGTCAGAGGAAGAATACAGCCGGCAGCATGTACCTTACCGTTACGGATTACCATAGCGCCGTCATGAAGGGGTGCTTTGTTGAAAAAAATATTTCCGATCATTTCCGCACTCGGAACAGCATCTACGACGGTACCGGTATCGATAATCTCACCGAGTTTTGTACTGCGTTCGAAAACGATCAAAGCACCGGTTTTGGATTTCTGAAACTTATTAGCAACTTCCACTACGCAGTTAATGCATTTTCTGATCTGTTTGATCTGTTCTTCTTCAATGCTTGCCGAAGCCAGACCAGTCCAGTATTTACCTATCTTACTTCTTCCGATATGTTCAAGTGCGCTGCGAAGTTCCGGCTGAAAGACAATAAGTACTGCCAGTACTGAAAATTGAAAAAAAGAAACAAAAAGCGTATTAAGCATTTTAAGATTAAAGATAGTCGATACTGCAAAAGCAACAAGAAGAATCAGAATACCTTTGACAAGTTGTTCTGCCCTTGTTTCTCTCATGATTTTGATAAGGCTGTATATAAGAAATGATACAATGACGATATCAAGTACATCAGTAACCTTAAATGACTGCATAGCCATGATAAAATCATTATATAGATTAACAATCTGATCCCACAAAGCAGTTCCCTCCGGGTAATATAATACGGTAAACATACATACAGATTATGCCTGTATAATTTTACTGCTATCTATATTTTAACATATCATTTCATTTTATCAACTGTTTTTTTTGCAATTTTTTTGCATCAATTTGCATCAAAGCAGGGAAGGGGGAGATTGTAGCGGACGGCTGTGGGCATGCTGCGAACACCCGCAGCCCGGATGTGATGAAAACGGGTATTGATAAACAGTAAAAATGTATATAGCATGTAATTGTCACCCACAGACCCGGGGTTTCATATTATGATAGAAAAGAGAGGTGATTCTTGTGGGATAGCTTATATTAATGTTTCCTCTGTAACACACGCTATGAGAGGGCAAAAAGTGCTTTCCGCAAACGGAATAAAATCAAGGATCAAAAGAAATACCAAAAAAGATCATTCTGTAGGCTGCGGCTATGTACTCTCTGTTTCCTCAAAGGATATTGTAAGAGCCGAACAAATACTGATGGAAAACGGTATCAAGGTCGCTGCCCCCGCAAAGAAAGGCGGAGAATTTATTTGATATATCTTGATAATTCGGCAACAACCAATCCTAAACCGCAGTCTGTCATAAATGCAAGTGACAATGCGCTAAGAATGTCGGCTAATCCCGGACGCAGCGGTCACAGTCTTTCATCGGCTGCTGCAAAAAAAGTTTATGATACAAGATGTGAAGCAGCGGAGTTTTTTGGTGTAGAAAATGAAGAAAATGTCATTTTTACACCAAGCTGTACATTTTCACTGAATACTGCAATCAAAAGCCTGATGAAAAACGGTGGCCATGCAGTTGTATCGGAACTGGAGCATAATGCGGTTATACGGCCTCTGGAGCATTTGAAAGACCGTGGGGTGACCTATACCAAAGCAAAGGTATATATCGGAGATGACGACAAAACTATTGACAGCTTTCGCAGCAGTATAAACAAAGATACAAGAGCTATTATCTGTACGCACGCTTCCAATGTATTCGGGATCAGGCTGCCTGTTGAAAGAATTTGTGCGCTTGCACATATATACGGGATTCCATTTGTGCTGGATGCTGCACAAAGTGCGGGTATTGCCGGAATAAATATGGCTGACGGCTATGATATTGTCTGTATTGCTCCTCATAAAGGGCTATATGCGCCAATGGGCACAGGATTAATGCTTCTTTCCGGTGATATTTCTCCCGATACACTTGTAGAAGGAGGAACAGGCAGCAATTCATTATCACCGACACAGCCTCAGGAACATCCTGATAAATTTGAAAGCGGTACACTTAATTTTCCCGGGATCGCAGGAATGTATGAGGGATTGCGTTTTGTAAAAAGCAAGGGGATCAGTCGTATCTTCGAGCATGAACTACGGCTGCTGTCGATATTGTACCAAAGACTTTCCAAAAATCCAAAAATCGTTTTGTATACACCGTTTCCGAAACCGGAATCATTTGTTCCGGTTTTTTCATTCAATGTTAAGGATAAACACAGTGAGCAGGTTTCCGAATATCTGCAAAAAAACGGAATCGCTGTAAGAGCAGGACTTCATTGTGCACCAAGCGCTCATGAAGCTTTCGGAACAATTGACAGCGGTACAGTCAGGATTTCTCCTTCGGCATTTACCAGGGAAAGGGATATTGAAAGAACTGCTTATGTTCTTTCAAAAATATAAGGCTGTTATAACTTAAAATATACAGATTAATTTGTTAATCAGCGCATGTGGTTAATTGACGCACCGAAAGCGCAATCGATCGGAAGGCGGAACTTATGTGAGTTGTGGAGCAAAGCCTCATACAGAGCCGTTTCCGGCTTCTTTTGATATAATAGTGATTTATTTAGTGTTTCCGTAAGAACAGTGTTAAGCAGGATAAATCCAATTATAGCAAAAAAAACCAAAAAATTATAAAAAATTAATAAAAATTACTTGACAATGGATTAAAATTGGTGTACTATATATATGGATTTGAGAGAAGCACTGTAATAAAATCTTTCCTGTCCGCTGTTGTATTTTCTCGGAAAATGCAATGAGTTTATGATTACAAGAGTGAATAATCGACTGTTTTACAATTGATTATTCCTTTTCTTTCCTTTTTCCTTTTTTCTTTTTATTCCTTTAGGCAAACGGCACAGTGTATAGTCACTGTGCCGTTTGCCTTTTTATGTTTGCTGCGTACGGATTTCTTATGCTGATTTCTGATAAGAAGCTGTTTATTTAGTGTTTTCCGGAAAAAATAAAAAATTTTAAAAATTATGCCCCTGAACAGGCAGGTAGGTTGTTATTAATAGTGAAAGTACTTGAGAGGGTCGGAAATGACCCCTGATGATTCATCAAAAAGTTTGCAAGGATAAGAGTTAAATACCTGTTAATAATATTGAACGGCGGTGAAAATAATGGAAATTGAAAAACTTGCGGAAAATCTCATACAAGGCGATGAAAATGCCTTTGAAGCAATAGTCGACCGTTTTACACCGCTGGTGTCAACGATCGTATATAATCTGGCAAATGGTTCTTTAAGCATAACGGATATGGAGGATCTTACTTCTGATACTTTCATTACTCTGTGGTATAACCGCGAGAAAGTTCAGCCGGATAAGCTGAAGGGGTACATATGCTGTATAGCAAAAAATAAGACGAAAAATAAACTGAAATCAATATTTCGTCATCAGATAGTAAATATTGATGAGATGGATTATGAAGATGGGCTTGTTGTAGCGGATGAGATTGAAAACAAGATCATCACAGAGGTTCTTAGAGAAGCACTTGATATTATAGGAGAACCTGACAAGGAGATAATAGTCCGGCATTATTATTATTACCAGTCTTCTACGGAGATATCCGAGAAAATGGGAATGAAAAGTGAAACGGTTAAATCAAGAATAAAGAGAGCCAGAGAAAAACTAAAAACAATTCTTACAGAAAGAGGGTATACAAAATGAAAAAGACATTTGTATTTGATAAGAGCGAGGACGAGATTGTGAACATTGATGAAAGCACAGTGCTTAATGAAACAGGCATAGATGCCGCAAGAGTGAAGGAGTCAATTATGAAAGAGATTAAAGGCGGAAAAAAGACAAAGAAGATTTCAGCAAAGAAGATTTTCTCAATAGTTGCTATTGCCGCAGCAATTACAGCAGCAGCAACAATTACAGTTCAGGCAGCAGCAGGAGTATTTAATCCGGCATTTGGTGAGATTTTTGCCGGACAACCGGCAAACGGTGTATTCCCCGGATCAGACATATCGGTAAAAAGCGATACTCTTGACATTGAATTTTTGGGTGTTACAGGAGATGAAACAGAAATGATTTCTATCTACAATATAACAAATAAGGACGGAAGTAATTTTGTAGATACTAATGACAATTACTGTTTCCTTGGCACGAATGCGGAAATGAATATAACCGAGAGTGCATATAAGCAGCTCAAGATCATGATGGACGGCGGACGTGGAACGAGCAGCGGTGTAAGCTATAATTTCGTTGATGAAAAAACAATTCGTGCGGTAGTATCATGTTCTGACACTGCAGGCTGTATAAAGGGTGAAAATCTTACCGTGACGGATACGGAAACAACATTCTACCATATTGATGAAGTTCTTTACAGTGACGCGTCTGATACTTTTATGGGATGCAGTGAGTTTATGGATGAAAATAAAGATCTTATTAATCAGAAAGAAGCTTCATTAAAAGAAAACCAGATAATTGTTCCGATTTATGATGAAGGTCAATCAAAGCTTGTTGTTGCAACGTCAACCACTATCCCGTTTGAATACGAGCTTGGTGCAAAGCTGAATTATAAGACGGTAGAAAAAACTTTCACGGATGCCGAAGGCAAAAAATTCAGCGCACTGAACACAGAGTGGACAGTAAAGAGTATCGAAGCAGGATCATTTGTAATGAAGATGGAAGCTGAAACAGATAATAACAGAGTGTACGAAGGATTTGACCTTGACAATCAGGAAAACTGGAGTCAGGAAGAGCTTCACGAATACCTTAGTGTATCAACCGGACTGAATATTGAGATCACTATGAAAGACGGAACAAAGGTTTATGGCATGGGAAGCTACTCAAACACCGGAACTGAACCGGAAGGAAAAAGCGAATCATCATGGAGCTTCACATATAACAAAGAGGGAGAAAAATCTGAAATGTATGCACTTGATCCCAACGATATAGTTTCGATTAAATGCGACGGCACAGAGCTTATCGGATAAATGAGTGTTCAGCTCAGACACGACGCTGTCTGATACTAATATTCGATAGAATACTTTAATATCTTTGGTG